>CAYFHR010000057.1:0-7415 GCA_964343155.1 uncultured Thermoproteaceae archaeon
TTCGCCAGTGACTATGTCTATGCCCTCCCTGAAGCCCCCTGGCCTAAGCATGTTGACCCTGGCTACTGTGCCTGAATCAGGCATGTATAGGTACTTGAATATTATCGACCTAACCTCCCTCACATTTAGTTCATTAACCCTGCCTGCCAAATCCCCCTCACCGAATGGTTCGAGAACCTCCCTAAGCCTATCTGCCGTATATTTAATGACCCTATCCTTGAATTCGCCGTATTTATCCTCGATAATTTTCAAAACCCTGAACAATTCATCAACACTGCCTATTGCCAATGCCCAGTAGCCCTCGTGGTCGATGACTGTTATTGGCGAGTCCTCGTATTGAAGCTCATCAACGTTGCCGTAGCCCATTGAGCTTAACGCCTCTAAAAGGCCCCAATTGGCCCTAACACCCCCTGAAGATTCATCCAGGTATATGTATGCTAATGGGGCCTTGCCGTCAGTGACCTTTCCCAGGACCCTAGCTGTGAATTGCCAGGTACTGAACCCCCAGTGTATGGGTGGGTTCCTTGGATTACCCCAGGAATCGTTCATCGATATTAAGACTGCGTAATTCAGCCTAGTCTCCTCCCTGGCAAGCCTAAGGACCGCGTCGACGTATTGGCCTACGCCGCTGCACGAGCCCATGAATACTTTACCTGCGTCGAAGCCCAGGACAACCCATTCATCAACATCGCCATCCTTGATGACCAATATGTCGTATGTCAGGAATTCAACCCTCCTAAACCCCATGGAGTATTCGTAGCGCCCAGGCCTAACCGAGCCATCTAAGGCTAGGATAGGTATCTTGGCGTTTAAACCCACCCTAGCCATTGTGTAATCCCCCTCAAGAACCATTACAGGCCTCCTGGGCTGGTTAACGTATATTAAGGCGTCGTAGCCCCTGGACAGGGCGTTTAAATAATCCCTCCTGGCGTCTATAGTCCTCGAAACCCCCTCCATGATTAGGGGTTTGCTTAAGCCGCCGCTACCGTTCATTGGCGTTAGTGGCCTGGCCTCAACATTGCCTAACGATGCGTGGCCCTCAAGGTACGTGGCCCAGTGGGGTAGGAGTATGTATACTAGCCTTGGGTCATCTATCGCCTGCAGTATTGCCTTAACCATGTCGCTTACCTGCGAACGATCCCTCATCACAGGGCTGCAGTAGGCGCCTAGGTTAGCCACCGTGCTGACTCCTATCCACCTATTTTAAACTTAGGTCGTTACAACCTTGCTTAGGTTACGTGGATTATCGACGTCAACCCCCTTGGCAACCCCTGCTTCATAGGCTAGGAGCTGTATTGCAGAGGCATATATTATAGGCATTGTGTATTCGCTCGAGGTCGGCTCAATGGATATTACGTAGTCTCCAGACGCCTTGAAATCCCTCCTGGCTATTGAAATCACCAAGCCGCCGCGGGCCCAGACCTCGGAGGCGACGTTAAGCACCTCATCGTCAATATCGCCGCCGGGGAATATGGCTACTGTCGGTAGGCCCTCCGAAACCAGTGTTATTGGCCCATGTTTAAACTCCCTGAAGTTCAAGGCCTCCGCATATATTTGGGCAGCCTCCTTAAGCTTCAGTGAAGCCTCCATAGCCATGGGCAGGCCCCAGGGGCCTCCAGATATTACGTAGGCGTTTTGGCTACCTGAAACCCTCCTGGAAACCTTCCTGGCCTGCTCCCTCAAGTCATCAAGCTGGTTCATAAGCTTGCCCACTGCCTCGCTCAACATTGCCCTAGCCTCATCAAGCTTACCGACGACTGATGAGGCCAGTTGGAGGAGTATTGACAGGGACGCCACGAAGGTTTTCGTGGCCGGCACAGCCATCTCGGGCCCAGCCCCCATTGGGAGGTATACGTTGGACTCCCTCATCAGTGTTGAGCCGAGCCTATTCATAATGCCTAGGATCACGCCGCCCCTCCTCTTAGCCATCCTAACAGCCCTAATTATGTCGACGGACTCCCCAGACTGGCTCAGGGCTATTATCAGGGTCCCTGGCTCAACAAGCCTCAACCCACTGTATATGAATTCCCCAGCAGGTATTGCCTCAACCCTAACGCCGGCTATGGACTCTAGGTAGTATTTGCCTATGAGCAGGGCGTGGTATGACGTCCCAGACCCAGTCATTATAATGGACCTAGCCTTAGAAACCAGGTTGGCTGCATCGTTGACGTACTCCCTTTGAAGCAGGTTAATCGACCTGGCCAGGGCCTCTGGCTCCTCGTAAATCTCCTTAACCATGTAGTGGCTGAAGGCCCCCTTAACAATCTCATACTGATACCTGGTAATACCCCTAGGCCTCTGCCCAACCTCCCTAAGGGTCTCGACGTCAAGTATCTTAACGCCCCCAGGACCCACAATAGCCATCATCCCCGGTTCAAGGTAGTAGACTGAGCTAACCCTATCCACCAGGGCCTGCTCCTCCGAGGATATGAAGTATTCGCCCTCGCCAACGCCTATGACTAGTGGGTTACCCATGCTGACGGCGTATATATTTTCGTCGCCTGCCTTGAGTAGTGCGAAGGTGAAGTAACCCCTAACCCCCCTGACAACCTTAGCAATGGCCTCAACTATGTTTAAGCCCCCTGAAAGCTCGTCCTCAACCATGTGGGCTAGGGCCTCTGCATCTGTCCTTGAGGACAGGTTGTGCTTCTTGATGAGGGCCCTCCTCAACTCATCATACCCAGCCACGACGCCATCCATGACTACTGCTAATTCACCCTTACAGTCCTGGACGGGGTGCGTGTTCTCGTATGCAGGCCTACCGTGGGTTGCGGACCTGACGTGGCCTATACCCACGTAGCCTGGCAGGTCGTCTAGGTTAACCTTCTTATGTACGTCAGTCACCTTGCCGACATCCTTCTTAACGAATATCTTGCCATTATGCATCGTCGCAATGCCAGCCCCATCAACACCCCTATGCACCAGCCTCTCAAGGCCCATCCTTATTAATGGGGCTACAGGCCTGGATCTCGAATATGCGCCAAAGATTCCACCCATCCAAACCCTTAATAGGGGCTAACCTAGGTTAATAAGCCTTAACATATATATCCATTGGACAATTATATTTAGCCTATATAGTTGACTTACCCTTAGTCTCCTCAAGGGCCTTAAGCAAAATCCTCAACGCCCCCTCAGGATTCCTCTTAGACTCCCTCCAAATATCCATCTGGTCGTCGACAATGTACATTATTGACTTAGCCCTAGATATCTTATCCTTAACCTCAACCCTAACTATCTTAGCCTTAGACAGCCTGCTGAGCATCCTGGCGGCCTTAAGTATGTAGCTGTGCCTCTCCTCCAGGCCGGCAAGCCTTACGAGGGTTGATGCCTTAACCGTGGCCTTCCTACCCCTAGCCTTACTTATGAATTCTACGAAGGCCCTTGCCAACCTCTCCTCAACCCCCCTCCCCTCCATGGACCCCACCCAGCGTTTTAGGTATATTTACTGTGTAGGGTGGGTAAATTATCCCTTTCTCAGTTATAATAGCCGTAACGTATTTGGGTGGGGTCACATCGAATACGGGGTTGTATACCGGCACATCCCTCAGCGTTATGGGGACGCCCCTAATCAACCTGACCTCGTCGGGGTCCCTCTCCTCAATCTTAACCTCATCAACCCTGCTTGCCAGGTCGAAGCTTGATGATGGGGCCAGTACGTAGAATGGTATGCCCAGTTCATGGGCTATTACAGCCTCCTTAAACGTACCTATCTTGTTGAAGACGTGCCCATCCTTAAGGATCCTGTCGGCCCCAACCATAATGCTGTTAACCATGCCCCTATACATCACGTAGCCAACGGCGGTGTCTGCTATCAACGTAGTTTTAATGCCCTCCATGACTAGTTCATAGACCGTTAACCTAGCCCCCTGGAGCCATGGCCTAGTCTCAGGGACTATCATTGAGACGTCCATGCCCAGGGCCTTAGCCAGCTTAACGGGCGCCAATGCTGTTCCAAGGCCTGTCCCCGTGGCTAATCCACCGGCGTTGCACTGGGTCATGACCACGTCGCCGTTGTTGACCTTCTCAAGCCCGTAGATGCCCATCATTATTTCCGCATCATACTCCTCGTCGAAGATCCTCCCAGCCTCAGCCTCAAGGACCTCAACAAGACCCCTGACGCTTCTAGCCTCACCACCATGTATGGCCTCCCTAGCCCTATTAAGCATCCTTGATGTTGCCCAAGCCAGATTCACGGCCGTTGGCCTTGCCGAGTCGAGTACCTGCTTAGCCCTTTCAAGGGCCTTAACCGCATCATCTAAGGTACTTATGTTCGCCAACCTGCCCAATACGGCCAGCACCATGCCGTAGGCCGCCGCTATGCCTATTGCCGGGGCACCCCTAACCTTCATGCTCCTGATGGCTTCAGCAACCTCCTCAGGGGTCTTAACGTCTACGTAAACAGTCTCGAAGGGTATTTTCGACTGGTCCAGGAGGGTTAGCCTATCCCCATTCCAAACTATTGGCCTTACCTTAGGCCTATAAATCTGCTTAACGTCCTGTAAGGTTAACCTCACGCCAGCCCCTACCCCAAGATTTATTTAAGTATTCAGCCGGATAGGATTACGTCACTAATCCTCCTGTGATCCCCTCATCACCACCTATGGCCCTTAGCCAGGTTAATAAGCGTTGGCGCTAATCCTCAGGTTTGAGAATATCAACTCGGCAACCTTGGGATTCCTGGTGACGAGGAGGCTTAACCTGGGCTGCTGGGTTAGCGGTATTTTATCTAAACCACCCCCAACGACGTCTATTATTGCGCCGGCCTCCCTGGCAAACACGTAGGATGCGGCTATGTCGTATAGCCTAAGCCTATTCCTAACATCTAGGAAGAATAGTAGCTTACCCAGCGACGCCATAATGACCTCGAGGCTTGCGGCGCCCAGGCTCCTTATCTTAAACCCCCCAAGAGCCCTATAGAGCCTTGACAGGCCCTCGAAGAGTTTAACATCAACAGTGGGCTCAATGTATATTGAGGCCACTGGCTTATCAAGGACGCTCTCGTCGAATGACGCCCTCTCGCCGTTTATGAAAGCCCCCCTACCCTTCTCGGCGTAGTAGACTATGCCTGAGGTTACCTGATGCACCACGCCTGCCAATATGTCTGATAGCGAAATCTCCCTACTATACTTGGCGACCGCTATTGAGACTGAGTAGAATGGTACGTCTAGGACGAAGTTAAGTGAGCCGTCTAGGGGGTCTACTATGAATACGTATTCGGGGTTATCACCAATGTTAACAACCCCCCTCTCCTCGGTTATTACAACCGCATTGATGTTCTCGGCCCTCAACCTATCTATAATAGCCCCCTCGGCAAGCCAGTCAATACCCCTAGTTACGTCGCCTGCATTAGCCCTTATTATACGCTTATACGATGGGTCATTAACCTTACTCAATATTACCGACGATGCTGATGAGGCCAAATCCCTAAGCAGCGACTCTAGGTTTAGACCAGCCACAGCTACCGTAAACACCCGTAAACACCCCCTTAAACAATTTACCCCATGTAGAGGCACGTTACAGGCCAGGCGGGGCCTAGGCGGTGGGCCATCGTTAAATGGCCTACTTAGCGGTCTCAGGCATATTCTAGGCCAAATTCTTTAAAGGGCCTGTAAACCACGACCCTTAGCCCACACTCCTAATGAGCCTGCTCAACGTTTCGGTTAACCTGTCTAGTAGCGTTAGGTCTGGTTTATCGAGGGGCCTCAGTATAGTCGTCTTAACCATTGATAGTGCCACAGCCCTTATGAACGAGTCGACTTCACCTAACCCAAGCCTAAGGTAGTGCGCCATTGCGCAGGTTAAAACATCCCCAGCCCCTGTTGGGTTAACAACCCTGACGCTTGGCACCTCATCGAAGTAATACGTCCTAGGCCCCCTGATAAGCCTGGCAAGCCTCCCACCCTGGCTAACCAGGGTTAACTTAGCCCTAGGCAACCTACCCGGTGCCTCGTCTAGGCTGACCTTTATTAAGTCGGCATATTCCGCAATGGCGCTTAGGGGGGCTTCATCAGCCTTAACGTAGACGTAGCCATCACCCCTAAAGCCCCTGACGAAGCCCTGCAGGTCGACTGCAACCAGCCTAGACCTGGACTTGACAATGGGCATTAGGCCTATTGGGAATTCCCCAGCAACAGGGTTGATTACGGCCACGTCTAGGTCTGCCGATATGTCCTCGGCCTTAAAGTCCCTACACCTGGCCATTAGCCAAAGCTCCCTACTGTAGTCAGCACTGTACCTCAGCCTAAACCTGGTGGTCCTACATTCATCAACCTTAACCAGGCTTAGGTCGATGCCAAGGCCCCTCAGCGGATTCAACATGCCTAATGCATCGCGGCCAACAACCGAGATGGGCTTGACGGGCGCGTTGATGTGTATGAGCATTGTTGAGCAGTGTATGGGTGGGCCCCCGAGGTCTACGTATGATGCGTTTGGCAGCTCAACGTGGTCTATTGTAATGTGGCCTATTACATGCATCGGCAGCCCTACATTAGGCTGTTTTAAGTGCTGCTGAGAAAGATTTATTAATAGGATATAGAATATGCGTAATTCCACATGCCCATTAAGTTTTGCCCAAGATGCGGCTCAATGATGAGGCTCGTTAAGGAGGGTGGTAAGGCAGTTTGGAAATGCCCCAAATGCGGCTACGTCGAGGATTCATACACGGCAACCCCCATTGTTGAGCGTAGGAAGGTTGGGCATACGCCTGATGAGAGGCCTATAGTTGTTAAGGAGGATAATAGGCCTAAGGTTAAGGGCGTCATATGCCCAAGGTGCGGCAACGATGAGGCATACGTATTTGTCCAGCAGACGAGGGCTGCCGACGAGCCGCCGACGAGGTTCTACACATGCACCAGGTGCGGCTACACCTGGCGTGAATACGCCTAGGTGGTTTACCTGAAGATACTGCTCACAAACGACGACGGGGTATTGTCGCCAGGCCTAGTGGCGGCTGCGAGGGCCCTTTCAACAAGGCACACGGTCTACGTGGTTGCCCCAGAGGCCCAGCTAAGCGGCATTGGGGCTGCAAGGACCTATACGAGGCCTATTAGGCTTAGTAGGGTTTGGGCAGCGGGCCTCTACAACAATGTTGAAGCCTACGCAGTCGACGGAACCCCAGCAGACGCCGTATTCATGGGCGTTAAGTTGTTTAAACCAGACCTGGTGGTCAGTGGGGTGAATGTTGGTGAGAATATTGGCCTAGAGTCAATATACATTAGCGGCACCCTTGGGGCAGCCATCCAAGCAGCCCTAATGGGGGTCCATGCGCTAGCACTATCCGTGGAGGCTCCCCCAAGCCTAAAATTCACCCAGCCGCAACTATCCCTAGACTACTTCCAGCAGGCAGCATCCATAGCACTATCCCTAATAGACGCAGCCTCCGAGAGGGGTTGGCCTAGGGGCGTTGACGTAATCTC
>CAYFHR010000058.1:0-7363 GCA_964343155.1 uncultured Thermoproteaceae archaeon
CATTGGTTCTTTAACTCAGCCTTAAGGCCCTCATCGCCGAGTATTTCCGCGATCCTGGCTAGGAGGCTACATATGTCTTTAACGGCGTCATCCCTGGACGCGTAAATGCTCATGACCCCCTCGGGGTCTATGCCGTTGTATTGGTATTGGTGGAGGGCTAATGCTATTATGGCCTCATTCTCAAGCCCGAGGAGCCTTGCAACATCCCTCATTGCCGATGTGGGCATATACGCTATGAGCCTATCCACCTTAGGCAACCCACCCCTAGCCAATTCCTCCCTCCTCTCGCCGGCTAAGGCGGCTAGTAGTGATTTGAAGGCTTGGAAGGCCTTACCTGCAGCATTCCTGGTATAGCCCTCGGCCAGCAGCCTAATGGCCAACCTGGCCTCGGCCACTGCCTCAGCCCTCCTAGCCTCAACATATGCGTTCAAATTCCTCCAGGGTTTACCAACCCCCTCAGGCAGCATTCAACCGCAATACGCCACGCGGCGAGTTAACGCTTTCGCATCGTAGGCAGATGCCTATACTTCGTATTGGGGTGGATTAGCCCTAAGGAGCTGTGCCTGGTGCCCCGGCCGGGATTTGAACCCGGGTCTTGGGCTCACCCCTGGGGTTAAACCCCATCGAGAGGCCCACATACTTGTCCAGGCTATACGACCGGGGCTAATAATCCTCCCATTGCCAGGCTTTAAATACTTTAAACCATGTAAGTTGGGTTAAGTGGTTAAGCATAAAAACAATGCCTAATGGGGCCCCTATGTCTAAAATTATTGAATTGAGGGGTGTTCAGGAGTATAGGACTGTTAGGGAGGTTAAAGGGCCTTTAATTGTAATTGAGAGGACTAGAAATGTTGCATATGGCGAGATGGGCGTTGTAGTTGGGCCTGATGGTGAGGAGAGGCTCATACAGGTGGTTGAGGTTGGGCCGGATTACGCAATAGCGCAGGTCTTAACGGGCACACTGGGCCTTCCCGCTAAGGGCAGCTTAGTCAGGTTCTATGGATCAACATTGAGGCTTCCCGTCTCCGAGGATCTGCTGGGTAGGATACTTAGCGGTAGGGGTGTTCCAAGGGACCACCTACCAATGCCCCCTGCCGAAGACTTCCTTGACATAAACGGCGAGCCGCTCAACCCATACGCCAGGGACTACCCCGAGGAGCCTATTGAGACGGGGGTTAGCGCAATAGACGGCCTATACACCCTGGTTAGGGGCCAGAAGCTCCCCATATTCTCAGGGACAGGCCTACCTCACAACATGTTGGCTGCCCAGGTGGCTAGGCAGGCAATGGTTAGGGGTAGTGGTGAGGAGTTCGCAATAGTCTTCGCCGCAATAGGGTTGAGGACGGAGGAGGCGCTATTCTTCATAGACGAATTCAGGAGGACGGGTGCCTTAAGGAGGCTTGTAATGGTGCTGAACCTGGCAAGCGACCCGGTTGCCGAGAGGATATTGACGCCGAGGACGGCCTTAACAATAGCCGAGTACCTGGCCTGGTACAAGAACTACCACGTATTAGTAATATTGACCGACATGCTCAACTACGCAGAGGCCCTCAGGGAGCTTTCATCATCCAAGGGTGAACTGCCGGGTAGGAGGGGTTACCCGGGATACATGTATACCGACTTGGCGACGATATTTGAGAGGGCTGGCAGGGCTAGGGGTAGGAAGGGTAGTGTAACCCAGTTCCCAATACTGACAATGCCCCACGACGACATAACGCACCCAGTCCCAGACCTAACAGGCTACATAACCGAGGGCCAGTTGGTCTTGTCAAGGGCCATGTGGGGTAAGGGGATTTACCCACCCTTCGACGTCCTGATGAGCCTATCCAGGCTTATGAAGGACGCCGTCGGCGAGGGTAAGACAAGGGATGACCATAAGTACGTTGCAAACCAGCTAATAGCAGCATACTCCAGGGCCCTCGACGTTAGGAACCTGGCAGTGCTTGTGGGTGAAAATAACCTGAGTTGGCGTGAGAGGAGGTATTTGAGGTTCGCCGACGAGTTTGAACGCAGATTCATAGCCCAGGGCTTCTATGAGAGGAGGACCTTCGAACAGACGCTAGACATAGCCTGGGACGTATTAAGCATACTGCCTGAGGACGAATTCTCAAACATACCGCCTGAAGTATCTAAGAGGTATTATAGGGAGAATATATTTAAGTCTATTAAAGACGAGGGGGTTAAGGCTTAAGGCATCTCAAGGCCTTAAACGAGCAAGCCTTCATCACCCAACATCAATGCTATTACTTTAGGCTAACATTCTGCTACATGGCGTAGTTTTTTAACATACCTTAAGACCACTACTGAAGCAATCTTATTTATTTATAGAAATTTAGAGTTTTCAATATTTTAAGCTACTTGGCTGTTATCTTCCTTGCCTCGCGTTCAGTCTCCCTTAGCATTAAAATGTCCCCTATCCTGACAGGGCCCTTCACGTTCCTTGTAATTATCCTCCCCTTATCCCTACCTTCAAGTATCCTTACCCTAACTATCGATACCTCGCCTGCCACGCCAGTCCTTCCAAGGATCTGTACTACTACGGCTGCTGTGGCGTCTTTATATGGGCTTAACCTGACCTCGCCGGCCTGTTCACCTGCCTGCTGCTCAGCCATCTAATCACCTTGATGGCTTTTGCTGGGGCTTTGCCTGGGGTTGGGCTTTGGGTATTTGTATTGGGTTTAACCCAGCCTTAACCCTCACGTCATTAAGCTTGTTTACAAGGTCCTCAAGGTCCTTAGCGGCCTGGCCTGGGTCAACTATAGCCACTGCTGAGGCGTATGTTGATAGGCCAACTGCCTTACCAAGCCTCTCCTTACTCGGAACATATATGTATGGTACACCCCTCTCCTCACATAGTAGGGGTATGTGCATCACTATTTCAGGTGGGTCAACGTCCTCAGCCAGTATTACTAATTTAGCCAACCCCCTTTCAATCATCTTCGTGGTCTCGTTAGTACCCCTCCTAACGTTGCCTGTCTGCTTAGCTAGGCTAGCCACATTGTATGCCATTTCGGCGAGCTCCTGGGGTACTGCAAACCTAACGTATATTGGCTTTCCTGGCGGTGGATTTGCGTAAAATACCCTCGGGTCTATGGTGCTCATATGGCATGGTGCCTCCTTAGACTTTTAAAACTTTCCGCAGCATGCCTGATGTTAGTCGTAGAACTCCAGCCTAGCCTCAAGTAGGCCGAAGGGCTTTAACACGTAGTCGTCGGTCCAGTTTTCATTAACCACGTAGTAGTGTTCAGGCCCTACGCAAACACCCGCATCCCTCCTATGCAGGGGTCCTAGGGCATTGCCCAGGTGGCCGATGAGGAGTACCTCCACTGTATTTTCACCAGGCCTAATGAGCCTGGATACGTCTATCGAATCCACGCTACCTATGGCCTTACCTGCCTCAACGCCGTTTACGTAGACTACAGCCAGCGTCGACCTATGCCTTATTTTAAGTATGGCTGATTTATGCATCGACTCCACATTAACCTTCCTGGTAAGCTTAACGGAGCCTGCGTAGAATGGGAAGCCCTGAGACGTCAAGTCACCAAGCTTAACACTCGCCGGCACCTCGCCAAGAACCTCCGACTGCGCCATCGGCCTCTGCCTAACAGTGAACCTACCCATTACATATATTGGCTCTAGTTCTAGGGATAGTGGGGCTGCCAGTTCAACATCTATTGTGTTTAAGCCCTGCTTAATGAACCTGGATATTTCATACTTGGGGAAGTTTGAGTCGACCCAATGGCCCTCGGGCCTGTTTAAATCAACGCCAATTCCGTTCACCGAAACCCTCCTAATACCTTTAATGCGTTCAATAACCAGGTAGACGCTGCCCTTAGGCATTGACGATATGTTGAGCTCAAACCTGAGCACTATGCCTGAGCCTAAACGCCCATTAGCGATCATGTCGGCTATTTTAGGCATCGGCATTGGGCTGCTCCACGAATCGCCCTCCTTAACCCTGGCATAGTCTAGGACTACTACGTTATCGTTAAGAACCTCAATACCCCACTCACCCCCTAAATCAACCTCAGCAACCTTAACCATGCGCCCAGCCCCACCCTGAACCTTAGGCACCCCCTGCCTTAGTACAAGTAGCATTGATCCAACGGGCTTCAGCCTAACCCTAATTACAGTACTTCCACCGCTGACGGCGGCTGGGTAATCCTTAACCTCCCCTGTGAATGGATCCCACTCCTCAACAGAGTACATGCCCTTAACCGATACTTCAACCTCATGCTCATTCTCCCTACTCACATTGGCTAGGAAGACTACGTACTGGCCATCCACCTGCCTAACGTGGTGTAGTACGTCTCCATCACCGCCCACCACCTTGACGAACCAGTCAACGTCCCTTAACGCATCGCCCAGTTGTTTAATAGAGTCCACGACCCTGGCATTGGCCAAAGCCTCCTTAACCTCAGGGGACTCGACGCCATCAACCATGGTTGGGGTTGGCTTAACGGCAACAATGAGGCCCCCTGCCTTGGCAAACTCCCTGATTAGGTTTAGGGTACTCCTACTCAGCGTGTAGCTTGGCGGTATTACAACGACCCTGTAGCTAGACCTACCTACAATAAGCCTACCCCCCTCAACCCTACCGTATTTAGCCAACAATGCCTCGTCGCCCAGCTCAAAATCTACATGTAGCCTCACCAACTCCCTGAGGAGCTCCATGAAGCTGCCATCTATGAACCTGGCCTCATCTTCGTTAACCGGGCTGTATGTTGCCCAGACGCTGCCCATGGGGTGTATTACGAGGGTTTCAACAAGCCTAACGCCCTGGGATAATACGTAGCTTAGCCTGGCGAAGTAGTCTTCAATAAGCCTATTGTAGGGCCACCACGGCTGGCCCCAGTGTATGATTAGGCCGTAGTCGGCCTTCCTCCTACCCCTCATCGAGTATGGTACTAGGTGGTGGTTGAGCAGGTTGACGCCTAGGGCGTATAGGAAGTCCCCAATCCACTTCCTATCCTCGAAACTTGGATGAACACCCGTAGCCCCATAGGTTTCGCTCAACACCCTCTCCTTACCCAGCTGATTCGCTACGCTCGCCACCTGCTTGGCTGTCAACAACATCTCCCAGGTCCTTAAACATAAATGGTCCATGCCGGGGACGTGCATGTACTCGTAGTGGGGCATTACGGCTCCAACGACCAGTTGTGAAAGCAAGGTATCCTCCATTAGGTAATGCCCCGTGAACCTCAAGCCATTGGCGCTACACCACTCGTAGATCCTCCTGCTGAAGTTCTCGACAAACATCATGGTCAACGTCCTCCAATAGTCATACCTAACCTTCCTATAGTTGCCTATGTTGAAGAATAATTCGGGAAGGTGCTCAACTAAGTCGTAGCCGTTGAGCCTCCTGAAAACTTCAGGGAGCTCATCGGTCCAGGGTAGCGAGAATATGGGGTATGGGTGGCCCCTGGCAATCATTATGAATCTAGGCCTCCTAAGCGGGGGCCTTGATGAAACTAAGTTTGGCTCATCGGTGAATACGCCAGGAATAACCTTACCGATATACTCCCTGAACCTTTTAACATAGGGTTCGTAGGAGGCTTCGATAAACTTGTCAACCACCTTGGGGTTAAGTAGGTCGACGTAGCTGAAGCCGCCATACCACTGGTCGCCTATGGACGCCACATATTTAACGAAGTTGAGGTATATGCCCCCTGAGCCGCTTGGCTTACCGCACTCAATAGGCATGCCTACTTCATTAGTCCTACATTCGTAGACTGCCACAACATCTGGGCCACTCATAGGTGTGCCGGATGGTATCATTACGATTGCCTTAGCCCTATATTCAGGCCCTAGTGAAGGTACAATACCGCTTGCAAACCCTGACGGCCACCGGTCCTCATCATAAATCCACACATACATCCCCCTCCTTGAAGCCTCCTTCACTGCTGATTCAAAGGCCCTAAACCAACCTTCACTCATGTAGGGTGTCAGTAGCCCTTCCCTCGCATGGAAGAATACTCCCCCAAAGCCGCCCTCGTCAAGTATACCTATCTGCCTGGCAACCTCCTCTGAATTCAATTCGTCGTTAATGGACCAGAAGGGCACGCCCCTATACTCCTTTGGAGGCTCCTTGAATAGGTCTTTACTCAGCATTAATGGGAACTGCCTAGAGAAATTAATAAGTATTGGAGGCTTAAATTGGCCTAAACGCGTTCGGCGGCAAACAATCCTTATAAGGCCTAGGGCTAAACCTTGCAGTGTCCAGTGGCTTTAACATACGTGAATTTACCAGGGTTAAGGTGACGCTTAACGACGGCTCAACCATAGTTGGCCTAGTTTTACCGAGGCCCGAGGTTAGCGACCCTGACGTGCTTGTCATCAAGCTTGAAAACGGCTACAATGTGGGCGTTAAGATGAGTAAGGTTAAGTCTATTGAAACCCTGGGCGAATATAAGCCCCCTAGGGTTGAGATACCGCCATATGGGAAGGTTATCGGCGGCGGGGTTGGGGCTAGGGTTAGGCTTGTGGCCACCGGGGGCACTATAATGTCGAGGGTTGACTACGTCACAGGGGCTGTCTACCCAAGCTTTAGCCTTGAGGACCTCTACTCAATGTACCCTGAGTTGAAAGGCGTCGCAAACCTGGAGATGGTTAACCTAATGGCGATATTCAGCGAGGATATGAACCCCCAGAGGTGGTCTATGATTGCCGAGGAGGCCTGCAGGGCCTTTAGGGATGGGGCCTCAGGGGTAGTTATACTCCATGGAACAGACACCATGCACTACAGCGCGGCGGCGCTCGCCTTCGCAATACCTAAGGCTCCAGGCCCCGTCGCCTTCGTTGGCGCCCAGAGGAGTAGTGATAGGCCCTCAAGCGACTCCTTCGAAAACCTATACGCCGCAACGCTAACCGCCGTTAAGGCACCCTTCGCCGAATCCGTAGTTGTGATGCACGATACCATTAGCGACGGCGTCATGGCCGTGCATAGGGGTGTTAGGGTTAGGAAGATGCATACGTCGAGGAGGGACGCGTTCATTTCAATAAACTCAGACCCATTGGCTAAGGTCTACGTCAAGGAGGGTGAGGTTAAGGTAATCCTCAACAACTATAAGGCTAGGTCCAGCGACATCGAATGCGCAACCAAGTTCGACGATAGGGTGGCGTTGGTTAAATACTATCCCGGTATGAGCGCCGAAATTTTAGAATTCCTAATAGACAGGGGCTACCACGGAATAGTAATTGAGGGCACGGGCTTCGGCCACGTTGGCGAACACCTACTGAAGCCCATAGGTAGGGCTATTGAGTTGGGGATACCTGTAGTAATTGCCAGCCAGACAATATTCGGTAGGGTTAACCTCAACGTATATAGGAGGGGTGTTGAACTGCTCAGGCTTGGGGTAATACC
>CAYFHR010000059.1:0-7305 GCA_964343155.1 uncultured Thermoproteaceae archaeon
GCCCAGTCACCCGACGATAGGGATGAGCTTAATAGTGAGCCAACGCCTGGGTACGAGAATATTGATTCAACGAATACTGCGCCTCCAAAGGACATACCTAGGGCAAGTATTATGCCTGTATATAGTGGTAACATGGCGTTCCTACCAACATACCTCTTCTGAATCCAACCACTCGGCAGCCCCCTAGCCTCTGCGTAGGCTACATAGTCTTCGCCAAGTATCGAAATTATGTTACCCCTCATGCTTAGTGCCCAATGGCCAAATGACGAGAAGAATAGTACGAATATGGGCATTGCCGCATGGTAAAGTACGCTTGATATGAAGCGTAGGTTAAGGCCAGGCGTACCTGAGTATGCTCCGTGGGTTGGGAATATATGGTATTGGAAGCCTAGGAAGTAGACTATAAGCGCCGCATAGATGTACACCGGTATCGACCTCTTAACAGTTATGAACTGGGTTACTGCCTGATCCCCAGAGGAACCCCTGTGGTACGCCATGTATTGGCCCAGCGATATGCCCACTAGGAAGCTTATGATGTTGGCTGTGGTAACTATGAATAATGTCCATGGGAGGTACTTGCCTATAAGCAGTAGTACAGGTTGGCCATAGACTATTGACCAACCCCAATCACCCTTAAATACATTCACTAAATATCGTATAAAGCCTAGGAAGGGGTTTCCATGTATCATGAATGCTGATGCCCACTCCTCAATGTATTCGAAGGTTTGCTTACTCATTATAAGAGGCTGAGTCATGCCTCCTGATCCGCTGACTAGGCCTAGCTGCATAAGGATATACATTACGGGGTTTACTGGCGAATATTCAAATAGTATGTAGCTTATCAGGAGGGCCACAAACCATGTGGTTAAAGCTAATGCAATTCTCCTAATAAGCCAAGTAACCTTCATGAATACTAACTTTACTAGTCCCTATATAAACTTTATTGCTATGCATAGATTATGTTGCATTAACGCTAGGTTAATTTTAAAAAGGCTAGGGTGGTTCAAGGCTGGTTATCGATGGGTAAGAGGTTGCTCGTCCAGAGGATGGGTAGGGGGACGCCGACGTTTATATCGCCCAGCTGGCGTAGGGTTGCCCCACTCAGGTATTTGCCGTTCTCGGAGGATCAGCTTAAGGCCACTGTTAAGGGTATTATTAAGGAGCTTCTACATGTTCCAGGCCTAAACGCGCCGGCAATGCACGTCGTCTTAGAGGATGGTAGGGAGATGTACCTGCCTGCTGTTGAGGGGGTTTACGTGGGCAAGATTATTGAATTTGGGCCAGATGCCAGAATTGAGCCGGGCAACATACTGCCCATAGGTAGGATTCCTGAAGGAACCATGATTTGCAATATTGAGAAGAGGGCTGGCGACGGCGGTAAGTTCGCCAGGTCTGGTGGAACATACGGCGTCGTTATGGCTCATAGGGATTCTACAACCGTGGTACAGTTGCCGAGTGGTAAGACTGTTGAGGTTGATTCAAGGGCCAGGGCCACCGTAGGCATTGTTGCAGGCGGTGGTAGGGTTGAGAAGCCCTTCGTTAAGGCGGGGAACAAGTACCATAGGGCTAAGGCTAAGGCCTGGAAGTACCCGAAGGTGCGTGGTAAGGCCATGAGCCCCTACGCACATCCACATGGAGGTGGTAGCCACCCGAAGGGTGGTACACCAGTTAGGAGGACTGCGCCCCCAGGCCAGAAGGTTGGCTTCTACGGCTCTAAATGCACTGGGCGTGGATGTGTCAGGTGGAGGGCCCAGCAGGCTAAGGCCCAGCAGAAGGCCTAAGGTTCATGGGCCAATACCTCGAAGCCCTAATACTGGCCTCACTCTACGTTATAACAACGGTATTTGTGTATTTTCATAGGGTTAACGATGTTGAAAACGCCATAGTAGTGAGGATATATAGGGCTAGGAGGGGTGGGTTGTTGACAAGCCTTTCAATAGCCTTAACAAAATACGGTAGGCTATACTTCTGGGGTTTACTAACCTTAGCTTCATTCGTTGTTAAGGCGTTCGGCTTCGCGTACCCATTGGCGTTCGCAATAGCGTTATCCTACATTTTAGGCGGTTTAACTAGGGTTATTATACGTAGGCCAAGGCCACACCAATTGGGCCTAGTCGATGTGCTGCCCCACAGGCCTGGGGGCTACTCATACCCAAGCGGCCATGCGGCTGTGGCCTGTGCAGGCGCATATGTTGCATTATTCACACTGCCTCTAATAGTATCAATTCCGCTAGCCCTTGAGGCGCTCCTAGTGTGCTTCTCTAGGCTTTACCTCAATGCGCATTACCCATCAGATATTGTTGGTGGGGCATTGCTAGGTTTTCTATCAGGCTCCTCAGCCCTAATACTGTTTCACCTAGCAGTCACTTTAGGGATAATCCAATACCCTTAACACTGACCTTAACCCTGCCATTAAGGGGCGTTACGCTTACATCAGTGTTAACGAACATTTTAACAACCTCGATGTTTGTGGATAGGTGGCTTGTCAATGAGGGTGTTGTGAATTCGGAGTTGCCTAAGGCTAAGGCTAGGTAGGGTATTAGCATGTCGCCCATGTGTTCGTCGAATGAAGCCCCTGAATCAATGACCTTTAGCAGCGCTTCGGCAGCCTCCCTACCAACAACCTCAGCCGGCTTACCTCTTTCACCAAGCGCATCTGCGCCAATCCTCTGCCCATTCCTGGACTCGGCCCAAAGCGTTATCCCTGAGCCAGGCCCCAGGTGAGGGTCCTTTGACGGTTCGTAGTATTCAAGGTCTATTTCGGCCTTAAGCCCGCGTTTAGCTAGGTAATCCTTGGCGGATTGGGCCTGCCTAACCGCTACATGGCTTGGCAGCCTAACTGCATGTGAAATACCCCTAATATGTGTTATTTCGCCAAGTTCAGTAATGTTAATGCCCCTAAGCCTCTCAGCCGGCTTCACAGTAACCTTAACTCTACCACCACCCCTGGGGTAATGCCCCCTCCTAATCAACTCCACCTTGACGTCGACGCCCAGTAGTTTGAGGTTGTGGGCTAGGACGAATCTGACGTAGTCTATTGGCGGTGCCTTAGCCACGTCTGTGCCTCCAATGACCTCAATGTTGACTAGGCTACATGGCGCTATTGAGAATATTGGCAGCAGCGTCTGGAGGACTAGGCTTACGCTGCCTGCAGTACCCACATCTATGTTGTAGTCACCGCACCTAATCCCCCTTGGCTTAAATATAAGCCTTGTCGAACCCTTAACAGCCCCCTCAACCTCAGCACCACTAACCTTAGCCGCGGCCAATACGCTTGCCAGGTGCTGCGGCTGTAGGCCTGGGTTGCTCCTCCTGGCCCTGATGTTAAATATTTCAAAGGGCTGATTTGTTAAGACTGAGAGGGCTAGGGCAGTCCTAAGTATCTGCCCACCACCCTCACCCATGGAGCCGTCAATCCTAATCATCAATAATCCAACAGTCTATACAATTATAAGGTTTTGTTAAAGTTCCTGAGCCATAACCCATCTGCCGCGTAGAATGGTTTATAAGGAAGTCGAAGTCAAGGTGAGTTATGTTTGGTTATGCCGGCAAAATAGCCAGGGTCAATTTATCCACAGGCAAGGTTACGGTTGAGGAGACTGCCGATTGGCTCATTGAACTATTCTACGGGGGTAAGGGCTTTGTGTACGGCATATTGTCCAGGGAGCTTAAGCCGGGCGTCGACCCATTGTCGAGCGATAATAAGATAGTTGTGGCTGCAGGCGCATTATCGGGGCTAGCCCCAGCATCAGGCAAGACTATAATAGGTGCGGTAAGCCCCCTAAGTGGCTTAATACACGACACTGTTGTAGGTGAATGGTTCTCATACATGCTTAGGGGTGCTGGGTTCGATGCACTGGTGATTGAAGGCTCCTCACCAAGCCCAGTATACCTGTGGGTTCACGACGATGTTGTTGAGGTTAGGGATGCGTCTAAGTTATGGGGTATGACGACTAGGGAGGCTACCAAGGCTGTTAGGGAGGAGACCCATAGGGCTGCCTCGGTAATGGTCATTGGGCCCGCCGGCGAGAACCTGGTTAAGATAGCTAACGTGATGGTTGAGGGCGAGAGGGCTGGCGGTAGGGGTGGTATTGGGGCTGTCTTCGGTAGTAAGAGGCTTAAGGCAATAGCAACATATGGCCTACCCTCAAGAATACCGCTAGCCGATAGGGCAGGCTTCCTCAATAAGGCCATTGAAATATATAGGAGGTTCCAAACATCAACAGACACAGCTGAGCATAGGGATTTCGGAACCACAAACGGCCTACTCTTCAGCGCATCAATAGGTACGTCACCGGGGTATAACTATGGTAGGCCTAGGCTTGAGGAGGGCCTAGTCCAGAAGCTTACGGGGGCCCACTTCAGGGAGATGGGCCTTGAGAAGGGGTTCCCGTGGAAGCCCATTAAGATAATAGGTGCATTATGCCCACTTAAATGCTCCAGGTGGTTTAAGATACCTGGTGAGGACGACTACGTTAAGCCTGAGTATGAGACGCTAGGATTACTGGGGGCTGCCACAGGGGTCTTTGACGAGAAGTACTTCCTTAAGGCAAATAGGCTGGTCAACGACCTGGGTATAGATGCAATAGGTGCAGGTAATGTCATTGGGTGGGCTATGGAGCTTTACGAGAAGGGGCTATTGACTAGGGAGGAGACGGGTGGTGTCGAGTTAAGGTTCGGTAATGGTGAAGCATTATTAAAGATGATTGAAGATATAGCATACCAGAGGGGCTTCGGCAAAATCCTCGCCCAGGGCGTTGCTGATGCAGCCAAGATTCTAGGCAAGGGCGCTGAATACGCAGTGCACTTTAAGAAGATAGCCCTACCGGCCTGGTATCCGAACGGCCCACTGAGGGGCCTAGTAATATCGTACTTAACGGCAGACGTCGGTGGGAGCCACCTTAGGGGGTGGCCCCAGATGCATGACCCCTCAACGCCACTGAAGGACACTGTCCAGTCCATGGTTAATGACAGGGATAGGAAGGCTGTAATAGATGCAATGGGCGTATGCATATTTAACCCATTCAGCCTAGACGACATTGAGGCAATGTATAGGCTAGCGACCGGGAGGAATGTTACGAAGAATGACTTAGTTAAGGTAAGCGTCAGGATTGATACAATAGCCAGGATATGGCACGTATTAATGGGCTACACAGACCCATGGGCCGAAGTACCCAGGAAGATGATAGAGGATCCGAATGGTCCAAAATTCAACCGCGAGGAGATTATCGAGGGTGTTAGGGAATTCTACAGGATTAGGGGTTGGGACGTTGAGACAGGCCTGCCTAGCCGTGAATACTTGAGGAGCCTAGGCCTGGACTGGATGATTAGCCTGAGGGATGAGGCTGAGGAGGTTCTTAGGAAGGTCAGCCAGAGCGTTTAAGTCACCAATCCTATCCAAGACCCGTAGCTCATCACTAACCTTAAACCACCCACTTAATCTAAATTAAAGCTTACCTTATGAAGCCCCTCCAGTTTGGTTAATCTCCTGTATAAGCTTCATTGGCGTAAACCTCTCCTCAACATTCTGCTTCTTCAAATTGGCCACTATTTCATCCAACCTATCTTCAAGCTCCCTAACCTTCTTCTCAACATAATTCATGAAGTAGTTGAGCCCCATTCTAAGAGGCCAATACAGCGGCCCCCTTAGATAGAACCTATTTACAATATCCCTCGCCCAGTAGATTGAATGGTTGAAGACGACTCTGAGCAGTTCAATGTGTTCAGGTAACAGGTTGTACCTATATAGCCAGCCCTCCTTACTGCTCCTAATGTGATTCATGGGGACGTAGAAGAGGGGTACTACGAGGCTTCTATATGGCCTAATCCTCTCGATAAGCTCAACGGTCTCCATCACGTCGTCGGCGGTTTCGCCAGGCATACCGACTATTATGGTTAATGCAGGTATTAGATGTATCTCATGCATTATCGACAAGGCTTCCTCAACAATGTCCCACCAGTCCTCAATCTTAAATGGCGCGGCCTTGCCCGGCATAATCACCTTAGCTATCCTCCTTGACCCAGTTTCAAGGCCAACCTGGGCCCCCCACCAGTCCTGGTTCTCGTCATTTATTATTTCAGCTATCTTGCTCATTAACTTATCCTGCTTCTTCTCGCCATAAAGCACAGCTGCCAGTGTAGTGTGGCTCCATGAGACTGTCTTGTAGTACCTTTTAACGAGCTTATGTAGTTCAATAAGCTTCTCAGGGTTGGGTATAACTGTCGGTGAACCGTATAATGGTACATCCTCGGCGTGTATCAGCCCGTGCACGACGCCATACCTGACGTTGACCTTCAACTCCTCCTCAATCTTACTCAGGGGGTACCAGCGCAGTGGCCTAAGTGTAACTGAGCAGAATGCACAATTCCTAACACAGCCCCTACCTACCTCAACCAGCCCATTCACGGATGCACCCTTGATAGTCTTTATCTCATCTAATGTTGGCGCATCCCTCTTACCCAAATACACGTACCTGGGCAGCGGCTCATTATTCAAAGCCCTCTTAACCAATTCAACGGCCATAACATCGCCTTCACCATCGAAGACTAGGTCTATCCCGTAGTAGTTCATTAATTCGGGGAAGTAGAGCCATTGCCATGCCGCGGGGCCTCCCACAAAGACCTTCAATCCGTAGGCCTTCTTGCCGTAGTCTATGTAGGGCTTTATTGAATTCATGAACTTCTTAAATAAGTAAGCGTTGAGGGGCTCCTTACCGACTATGACCGCCCACGTTGATGATGGTGGGTTTAGGCCGAAGTAGTCGTGGTGGCTTAGCATAAGTACCTTAGCCCCATTCTTAAGATACCTAGGCACATAGTCTGGGTCTATTATGGCTGCGTTTATTCCAGCGTCTATTAATGCGGCCTCAATCTTCCTCATGCCGTAGGGCGCCTCCCTAGGCCTACCAAGCCTATCAACCTTAGGTTTAGGGGCGGCAAGCCATATGTGGAACCACTCCGAGAGCCTGCTAAATGGGCCTAGGGAAACGAAAATAGGGCCTGTTGAAAGGAAGCCTAGGAATTCCTTACCATGATGATTAGTCATGAGGGATCTATCTGTCGAAATAACCACATCAAACTTGTGGCTGTCCCTCATTATCGAGCACCTTAACTCATAGATTTATAAATATTGCACACTGCGAATACGCTCACTGGTATTTTCTAGCCATCGGCATAAGTAAAGCTTTTAAACGTAAACATCGGCTTAACCTAAGCCGGGGTGGCCGAGCCTGGTCCAAGGCGCGGGACTTGAGATCCCGTCCCCGCAAGGGGGCCCGGGTTCAAATCCCGGCCCCGGCGCCAAGG
>CAYFHR010000060.1:0-7283 GCA_964343155.1 uncultured Thermoproteaceae archaeon
GAGGCTGAGGATAAGCTTGTCCAAGCAATAAGGAAGGCAACCGAACCTGGCGACAAAATACCCATAGGCATATTCTACCAGAACGAATTCGTTTCAACATATGAGGAGAGGATAGCGAATAGAATACCCACATACTTCAAGCTACCGCCGGCATTAAGCCCAGTGGCTGACGGTAATGGAAGGCCAGCCACATTGCTTGAAAACATCCTGGCTAAGAGGAGGGTTGTTTAGTGGCCTTAAAAGCCGTATATATGTGGTAGGCGGCTGCCAGGTCCAGCGCAGCGAATCCAACAGACTTATAGACTGTGTAGCCTCCATCGAATCTGCAGGACTCCTCACCAGTAAGCACCTCTGCAAGTTCAACGAGCCTAAGCCCACCGAAATCTTCCCCACTCTCCCTCAGGACGCCATCTCTAGTATCTACAAGTATGCATGATGCCCCCTCCAACACGCTCCTTTCAACCTCAACTACAGGTTTCGGCGCTCCAACCGATATTACATGAGACCCTTCACGGGGCTTAACCGTGATTACAGGCTTCGTCGATGTCGTGGCCGCTATTACTGTTGATGACTTGGAAACAACTACCGATGGGTCATCAGCAACCTCCGCATCGATGCCTATTGAACGTGATTGAGAAGCTAGGTTTAATGCAGAGCCCCTACTCCTTGAATTAACTATAATTTTAGATATTTTAAATAACTTTGAAAACAGCATTAGGTGGTATCTTGCCTGCTCCCCAGCACCTATGAAGCCTAAAACCTCCGTCGGCGCCTTAACAACAATCGTACTTAAGGCTGAGGCTGCGGCTGTCCTAAGCCCGGTTAACGATGGGGCATCTATCATGGCTAGCGGCGTTCCAGTGTCCTCGTCGAAAAACACCACAATGCCCTGTATTGTCCTAAGCCCCCTAGCCCTATTACCTGGATACATGTTAACGACCTTGACGGCGACGCCGAACCCCTCAACGTGGCCAAACATTAAACCCCACCAATTGCCCTTAACATGTATCCCAACCCTATCTGGAACATTACCCAAGCCCCTATGTAGGTTTATTAGCACTTTCGAAACATCCTCAACGAGGCCCTCTGCGTTGAATAGTTTAAGAACCTGGCCCTCATCTATGAAGGCGGGCCCCATTTGGGTTTATCCGCTTCCTGGCTTTTAAGCATAGAATCAACCTTTATAACCCATGGGGTTAGGCTACCCGTGGAGTACAGGCCCTTTGGCTGGACTGGGGTTAAGGTATCAGCCATAGGTATGGGCACCTACTATGACCCATTTTGGATAGTTTTATCCAGGTTCGGCATTTTAAGGGGCCGTGAAAGCAAGGTTAGGGCTATTAGGCTTGGTTTAGAGAATGGAATCAACTTCATAGATACTGCGGAAATATACGGCAGCGAGCCTATTGTCGCTGAGGCGATTAGGGGTTTTGACAGGGACTCCCTATTCATAGCGACTAAAGTCTGGGTAACCCACCTAAGGTATGATGATGTGATTAAGGCTGCTAGGGGTAGTTTAACTAGGCTTGGCGTAAGGTACATAGACCTTTACCAGGTCCACTTCCCAAATAGGCGGGTTCCGATTAAAGAGACTATGAGGGCCATGGAGAAGCTAGTCGACGATGGAGTCGTTAGGTTCATTGGGTTGAGCAACTTTAATGTTAGGCAGATTGAGGAGGCTAGGGCTGCCTTAAGCAGATACGATATCGCATCGATACAAATGCCCTACAGCCTAATCGACAGGAGGATTGAGGCAGATATAATACCTTATGCTAGGCGCAACAATATGGCGGTCATAGCCTACTACCCACTTGGACACGGTAAGTTGACTAAAGGTATGCCTAGGGAGGTTTTGGAAATGGTAAGTAGAAACCATGGCCCCAAGACTCCGGCTCAAATAGCATTAAACTGGATAATATCCAAGCACGAGAACGTCTTCCCAATACCCAGGGCGTCGAACCCGATGCATGTTAAGGAGGATTTAGGCGCAGTCGGCTGGCGTATGGGGCATGATGAGGTTAAGGCTATTGAAGACGCAATTGCCAAGTATTTTAATGTGGCTACCTAACCCTACTTACAGGTAGCCTACCCGACTTAACGTCGTTTATCAACCTTACAAGCTCCTTAACGGCCTCATCCACAATGACCCTACCCTTATCGGCACTCGCCCTAGAGGGGTAGCCCTGGACAGCCTTAGTGTAGGTGCCCTCGTAAACCTCCCTACCGTAAACCCTATACCTCAACTCAACCCACTCGTCGGCAGAACCATCCCTAGGCACCTCCCTGACCAGGTTTGGGTAAGCCGCCATAACCTCACTGGTCTCGTCCTCGGCTGCATGGCCCTCAGGGGTCTCTAAGACCCTCCTCCTAGCCTCCTTAGCTAGGTCAATCCACCAGTTAACGATAATGATCGTTAATCCTGTTTCCTTAGAGGCCTCCTTGGCAGCCATGTTTAACGCATCCACGTTGCCTCCATGCCCATTAACGACGATGAGGTATTTAACGCCGTTCCTCGCAACCTCCCTGAAAATATCCCTATACAGCCTGTAGAGCGTCTCACCGCTTATCGATATTGTGCCTGGGAACTTATCCAACACGTAGGTGTTTCCATACCACACAGTTGGCAGTAGCAGTACATTAGCCTCCTCTGAGGCCCTTTCAGCAATGTATGTTGCCATCAATGCGTCTGTACCTAGGGGGAGGTGTGGGCCATGGGCCTCAACTATGCCTACGGGCAGCAGCGCAACGGTTTTATCAACCTTCTCAAATTCAGGCCAGGTCAACTCCCACCAACGCATGGAGCCCCTACCCAATATTGCGCTTTAAACCTAACCTACAGAACCATATTTTAATATAGTTAAGTAGGGTTTATGTGGTTTAACTTAGCCGAATAGCGATGCGAGGCTCTCAAGGGTCTCCTCCTCAGACTTCTTCTCCTCAGCTTTCTTCTCCTCCGCCTTCTTCTCCTCACCACCCTGGGCCTGTGCAGGGGCCTGCTGGGCGGCTGGAGCTGATGTGGCTGCTGCAGGCGCTGCGGCTGGCAGCGTTATTGCCGTCTTTATGGCCTCATCGATGTTGACCTCCTTTAAGGCGGCTACAAGGGCCTTAACCCTAACCTCATCAACAGGTATGCCTGCGGCCTGAAGAACCTTAACTAGGTTATCCTCATTTATCGGCTGTTTAGCGTAGTGTAGTAGTAGGGCCGCATATACGTACTCCATAATCTACCCCACGTCCCTAGGCTTTTAAAACTGTTCCCAAAGGCCAGCCCAATTACCTATATAGTTAAAAATAGTTTATATTCAGTTATATTAAACTACGAGAAAGATTTATAAACCTTTAAACTACTTTGAGCTACGGGGACTATGTTTAACTCAGGTGATGTAAGGGATGTAATTATACTTGGGAGGGGTGGGCAGGGTGGCGTTACTGCCTCCAGGATCCTCGTATCCGCGGCGGTTAGGGATGGTTTGTGGGGCCAGGCCATACCTGAATTTGGGGCTGAGCGCAGGGGCGCCCTGGTTAAGTCTTATGCACGCATATCTGCAAGGCCAATTACACTACATAGCGCTGTCGATAAGGCAGACTACCTGGTGGTCCTATCGCCAGACATATTAGGCCAGGTTGACCTAATGAGCCTAGCTAAGGGGCCTGACTCAATAGCCATTGTAAACTCCCCACAGCCTGTTAAGGCTGGTTTAAGGTCATTCTACATAGATGCCACTGGGATTAGTGAGAAGCTTGGGCTAATCATGGCTGGTTGGCACATAGTGAGTACAGCCATGTTAGGCGCCTTGGTTAAGGTGACTGAGTTAGTCACGCTAAAATCGCTAATGGATGCGCTGGGCGACTACATAACTAGGCCAGACCTACTTAAACTAAACGTAGAGGCCGTTAGGCTCGGCTACATTAATGTTAGGGGTGTTTAACGTGCCTAAGCTAGAATTCAGAAAATACCTACTCTCACACCCCACCCCAGGCGCTGGGGGTAGGACTGGGGGTTGGAGGGTTTACAGGCCTGTTGTAGACCTATCCAGGTGCACCAAATGCGGCCTATGTTGGCTATACTGCCCTGAGAATGCCATAGAGTGGCTTGAGGACGGCAGAGTCTCCATAGACTACAACTACTGTAAGGGGTGTGGGGTATGTGCAGACGTATGCCCAGTCAAGGTTATTGAAATGGTTAAGGAGGCGGTGGTCTAGGTGCAGCTCGCATTCAGGCAGGTAAGGAGAGTCATGGTTGGGGATCATGCGGTGGCTGAGGCGGTTAAGCTGGCTAGGGTTAACGTAATATCCGCATACCCGATAACGCCGCAGACGCTCATTGTGGAGAGGCTCAGCGAAATGGTTGAGAGGGGTGAGCTTAAGGCCGAGTTCATAAGGGTTGAAAGCGAGTTCGCAGCACTAGCATCAGTATACGGGGCAGCCGTAGGTGGGGCTAGGGCCTTCACGGCAACGTCAAGCCATGGGCTATTTTATATGTATGAGATGCTTTGGTGGGCTGCGTCATCAAGGATACCCCTCGTCATGGCTGTCGTCACGAGGGCTATAGGGCCACCATGGAATATACACGATGAGCACACGGACCTATTGGCAATAAGGGATAGCGGATGGATAGTTGGCATGGCTAGCAGCGTCCAGGAGGCCTTCGACATGGTTTTAACGGCCTTCAAGATAAGTGAGGATGAAAGGGTCCTACTGCCAGTCGCAATAGGCCTAGACGGATTCATACTAAGCCACACAGCCGAACCCTTAGACATACCCAGCCAGGAGGATGTCGACTCATGGCTACCTCCCAGGAACCCAAAGGTACCCTACGTGATTGAGCCGGGTGGGGAGGCTGTGACAATGGGTAACCTGCCCAGCGACGACGCATACCACGAATTGCTTAAACTATACATGGATGAGGCCATGGAGGATGCCAAGTGGGTTATTAAAGACGCCTACAGGGAGTACGGCAAATTGACCGGCAGGGACTATGGTGGGCTTGTCGAATGCATAATGTGTAGCGACGCCAAATACCTGGCCGTCTCCATGGGGGCCTGGAGCGGCGACGTGAGGGAGGCTGTGAGGGAGCTTAGGGAGGAGGGTTATCCAGTAGGCCTAATGAGGATAAGGTACATTAGGCCATTCCCAGCCGAAGAGGTTGAGGACGCCGTAAGCGGCGTAAGGGGCGTAATAGTCTTCGATAGGGATTATTCAGCAGGCCTAGGTGGGGTATTGGCCCACGAGGTAATGGGCCTGGTCCCAAGCTCAACATCGTTCAAAGGCGTCATAGCGGGCCTCGCCGGGGTTGATGTTAAGGTTGGGGAGTTTAAGGATTTGATAAGGGGCTTCATAGAGGATGTTGAGAGGAATGGCCCGATTAGGGTTAGGAAGGCGTGGCACATACCTAGGGTGGTTGAGCATGGTCACGATGAGTGAGTTGAAGAAGTACGGCAGGGTTAAGCTAGTAATGCCTGGGACATCTGCATGCCCAGGATGCCCACTGCTGATGGGGATTAGGTTCCTCTCAATGGCCCTGGACCTAAGGTTCACAATGGTTATACCGGCCGGGTGTTCAAGCGTAATACCGGGCCTGGCGCCGAAGACGGCATACACAGTACCTACGCTACACGTACCCTTCGCATCAAGCCCAGCCGTCGCCAGTGGTTTAGCGAGGGCGCTTAAGGCTAGGGGTGTTGATGGGCCTGTTGTTGTTTGGGCTGGCGACGGGGCCACGGTAGACATAGGCATGGCTGCGTTAAGCGGGGCTGCCTACAGGAACGAGGACATAATATACATCCTGGCGGACAATGAGGCATATATGAATACTGGGATACAGGCAAGCGGGACGACGCCCTGGAAGGCTTGGACGACAACATCACCTACGGGTAAGAGTGAGGATAGGAAGGACATAGACTTCATAATGATTATGCATAAGGTGCCGTACGTGGCCACAGCCAGTATAGCGTATCCGCTGGACTTCATAGATAAGGTTAGGAAGGCTGCCGGAATCAGGGGGTTCAGGTTCATACACCTACACGCCCCCTGCCCACCAGGCTGGAGGATGGATGACTCATACACCGTTAAGGCAGCTAAATTGGCTGTGGAGACCGGCGCGTGGATACTTTGGGAGTATGATAGGGGTGTGTTTAGGATAAGCCCACCAAGCATGCCTTATAGGGATAAGGCCAGGAGGAGGCCAATAGAGGATTACCTGAAGATACAGGGCAGGTTCAGCCACCTGACTAGGGAGGATATTGAGGAGGTTAGGAGGAGGATTGATGAGGAGTGGGATATGGTGTTGAAGTTCGCCGAATTATTCAACCCTAAGAAACCTCAACAGGGCTAGCTCCATAAACCTCCTTAACAGCATTAAGTACCTCCCTAACTATCCTAACCTGGGTTACGGGCTGCTTAACGACCACAAGGGATGCACCCTCATGCCCACCACCAACACCCCCAAGCCTCTCAGCCAGCTTCAAAGCCAGGTTCAGTGTACTTAGGCCCCTCGACCTTAGGGAAACCCTAACCTCACCCTCATGCTCACCCGCAACCACCGCGATGTCGCAGCCCACGTCAAGTAGCCTACCTGCGACCTGCCCCTCATAGGCATTTACGAAGCTTACACACAGTATGCTCCTACCAAACCTATACGCAGTAGCCCTAACCACCCCCTTAACCAGTGCGAACTTCAGGGACTCATCCATGGGCCTCGACAATAATGATAGGGCCTCACCGTAGCTTAAACCCCCAGACTCCAGGAGCCACTCAACCACGTTAAACGTTGATCTACTGGCCCTGAGGAACCTACCCGACTCATCTATGATGGCTGCCAGCAGTAGTAATGCCTCCTCGCGCGATGGCCTATAGCCCAACTCCCTAAGCACCACGGATACGACCTCGGCGGTTGACGAGGCCTCAGGATCCACGAACTCTAAAATACCCCTAACGCTCCTAGCCCTATGGTGATCGAAGACTACTGTTTTGGAGCATTCAACGCCGCCAACCTGCACTGAACCACCCACATCAACCATGATTGCCAAGTCCCCACACTTAACGCTGGTTAAGTATTCTGGCTTCAATGAAATCTTGCTTAAAACAGCCTTAACATCGCCGCTCGGCCCATCAGGCACTATGAGTGTTGCAGATTTACCCAACGACCTAAGGAAGCTAAATACCGCATATGCTGATGAGAATGAGTCTAAGTCAGCATTCCTATGCGCAATAACTGCAATATCTGATGCATTACTTAAAAGCTCCCTAAACCTATTAATGGGCAATTCCTGCATTAGGTGGCC
>CAYFHR010000061.1:0-7163 GCA_964343155.1 uncultured Thermoproteaceae archaeon
TCTGTTGAAACTTGAATTAACCCATCAAGCTCAAGCTTCATGAGGTTTTTCAAAACCTCCTTCTCACTAACGTCGTACCCCATGGCCTTTAATGCGTCCATAAGCTCCTTGATGGAGGTCTCCTTCTTCATAATCAAATACTGGTATATTGCGTAATGTAGTGGTAGTGGATTAGGCACATTGCCTCGGTTGATGAGGGATTTATAAAGCTTTTACTAACGCCTTAAAATAGCCCTGAACCTCTCGTAAATGCCCCTAATGCCTGGTAGGTATAGGTGGCTGTATGTTGCCAATGCGTTATTGTGCATCACCCCGTCGTAGCCGTTTAAAATGCCCCTACCTTTAATATTCCTGAACACTGGCCTTTCATTAAGGTATTCGGCATACGATATGTGGAATTCGTGGCCCCTGGCCCTACGCCCCTTCTCGACAATGGGGCTGTCTGACAATGCCTCGAGTTCAGTATACCCTATTGTTAACCTACCCCTAGCAACTATACCTACATCAAAGGCCCCAACCATCCTATACTCCCTATCATCCCTAATGTACCTTGACAGGTACATTAATCCGCCGCATTCAGCCAGTATTATCGATCCTGAGCCTATCGACTTTAATAGCCAATGCCTCGTGTTTTGAGCCTCCTCAAGCTCCTTCAAATGGAGTTCAGGGTAGCCCCCACCTATGTATATTAGGTCTGCGCCGCCTACGTATTCGTCGTTTAGTGGGCTGAAGTAAACTACCTTAAACATATCCTTAAGCATGTCTATTGTCTGGGTGTAGTAGAATGAGAATGCTGAATCGTAGGCCACGGCAGCGGTGCCTAAGGCTCCATATCCTCCTTGCTGCCCGCCATATTGGCATTCAATGGGCTTAGCCAACTGCCTAAACTTGTCAACGTCTATGTAGCCTTCGTTGACTAGTTCAAGCCCCCTCTTAAGCATGTTTAACGCCCTCTCGCGTGCGTCCTCAATGGTTAATAGGCCTAGGTGCCTCTCCTCGATTCTGAGGTTTCTATCGGCAGGTATGTAGCCTATGTCGACTACGCCTTTAGGTAGGCTTGAGGCACATGCCCTGTGGTGGTTTTCGCCGGAAACCATGTTAAACACCACCCCCCTAACATCAACGTTACCATACTCCATCACCCCCTTCACAATGGCCCCGGCCGTATATGACATTTTGGAGCAGTCGACTACAAGGACTACGGGTAGGTTTAGTGCCTTTACGACGCCGTATGTGCTTGACCCAACCTCCTCACCATCATAGATCCCCATCACGCCCTCCACTATCGATATGTCAAACCCCCTCGAGTATCTGCAGAAGGATTCCCTAACGCCATCGACGCCCATTAGCCATAGGTCTAGGTTAACAGCAGGGCTCCCCGACGCCAATGCCAAGTGGCCTGGGTCTATGTAGTCTGGGCCAACTTTAAAGGCCCTAACCTTAACCCCCATTTTACTTAATGCATACGCCAATATTGACGCTACCGTCGTTTTACCTGAACCACTCCTATCGGACGCTATGGCAATGCCGTTGGCTACGCTGGCCATTAACCGCCCCTCAGGTGGTTTAAAACGTCTTTATAGCTTATGCCTCCTAAATCTCCAAGCCATATTTTATCAGCCTCAAGCGCCTGCCTAACCAATATTTCTAAGCCGTCAATAGCCTCAATCCCCATGGCCCTAGCCTTAGCGATAAGGTCGGTTTCGCCGGCCGGTTTATATGCCAGGTCTAGGACTATTGAAACGCCCAGTTCATTGAGCCTAATCGGGAACTCCTCCTTAACCCCCATTGGGGTTGTGTTTACCAGTAGCGGTGCCTTAACGCTTATTTGCGTAAGGCCCTCAGCCACGCACTCTAGGCCAAGTCTGCTTGAGATGCTGCAAAGCTCCCTAGCCCTCTCAACACTCCTATTCAATACCGCCACCTTCCTGAAGCCTAACTTAACCAGCGCTAATACAACTGCCCTAGCTACACCACCAGCCCCAACTACAATGGCCTCATCCTCCTTAACCCCCCTTTCAGCTAAGGCATCTTTAATGGCTAGGTAATCCGTGTTGTAGCCTATCAACCTGCCTGAATTATTAACAACAGTATTTACGCTGTTTATTAACGACGACTCGCCTGAAAGCTCATCAACTAGGCTCGCCACGGAAACCTTATGTGGGGTTGTTACGTTGAAGCCGTCTAGCGAATCCCTTGAAAACTCTATGAAGTGTATAAGCCTCTTTGGCGAGACCCTGAAGGGTACGTAGGCTGCGTCTATGTTGAGCCTAGAGAATACGTAGCCGTGTATCCTGGGTGAGAGCGTGTATTCGAGTGGGTAGCCTATGAGGCCGTAAACCCGCATATGTCGGCCACCGCTTTAACGTATTCATCAACCTTAACCTCCACGGGGATCCAGCTGCCCAGGTCCGTGACCATGGGTATTTTTAAGCTGCCGCCCCTCCTCTTCTTATCCCCCATAATGGCCCTGGCCACCAACGACTTATCAACCTTAACATCCTGAATTAGGTTTAGCCTCTTTAAAACCTCCTTAACCTCATCAACCACGTGGGCTGGGGTATAGCCCATCTTCTCACCCACAAGCGCCTCACAAACCATCCCCATCGCCACGGCCCTACCGTGGCTTATCGTGAAGTTTGACGCAGCCTCAAGCGCATGCCCTACGGTGTGCCCATAGTTTAGGACTATCCTTAGGCCAAGCCTATCCTCCTCATCAGCCTCCACAACAGAGGCCTTAACCCTTAAAGACCTGTAGACAAGCTCCTCAAGGACCTTAAAATCCCTGTTGGCTATATCGGCGTAGTGCCCCTCTACGATGTTTAAAATCCCCCTATCGAGGGTGACTCCGTATTTCACAACCTCTGCGAAGCCATCGATGTAGTTCGCGTACGGTAGTGTCTTCAGTAGGTTTAGGTCAATTATAATCTCCCTAGGCTGCCTAATAATCCCAAGTACGTTTTTCAACCCAAGGGCATTTACCCCAGTCTTACCGCCCAACGCTGCGTCAACCATAGCTAACGTGGTTGATGGCACGTTGACGTAGTCGACGCCCCTCATGTATATTGACGCTGCGAAGCCTGCAACATCTAAGACGCTCCCACCCCCAATTCCTACGAATAAGCCACCCCTGTCTAAACCCATGTTGTAGGCCTCCTGCGCTATCTTAACCACGTTGCCTATATCCTTACCGGCCTCGCCATCGATTATCGGCACCATGTGGCATGGCGCCTTTACCACCCCCTCGAGGGACTTAGGTATGATTGCTATGCATGATGTGTATTCTTTAGCTAACTTCCCCAATTCCTCAACGTAGCTAACCCCCACAAGTACCTTAACCCTGCCTGGGGGGCATGTTGACCTATATTCAAACTCTATCATAGCCCCCTTCCCAGGGCCTTTGCAACCTCCCTAGCCTTATCCATAAGCTCCTTAAACATTTCAAACGTCAACTGCTGCTCAGCGTCAGAGAGGGCCTCCCAGGGCCTTGGGTGGACCTCGATCAGCAGCATGTCTGCCCCAGCCGCAATGGCGGCTAGGGCTAGTGGTATCACATACTCCCTCTTACCGGCTGGGTGGGATGGGTCGACGCAGACTGGTAAGTGCGTCAGCTTCTTGAGGACCGGTACTGCGCCTATATCCAGGGTGAACCTTGTCGAGTGTTCAAATGTCCTTATACCCCTTTCGCACAGTACAACATTTCCATTACCCTCAAGCATTATGTATTCGGCCGCCTGAAGAAGCTCATCTATAGTCATCCCCATACCCCTCTTGAGGAGTACAGGCTTGCCAGACCTGCCAACCTCCCTGAGTAGGTTGAAGTTTTGGGCATTCCTGGCGCCTACCTGAAGCATGTCGACGTAGCTGGCCACCAGTTCGACGGACCTCGTGTCCATTACCTCGGAGACTACGGGCATTCCAACCTCGTCTGAAACCCTCCTAAGTATCTTAAGCCCCTCAACGCCAAGCCCCTGGAAGCTGTATGGGCTCGTCCTAGGTTTAAAGGCCCCACCCCTAAGAATCCTTGCCCCAGCCCCCTTAACTGCTATTGCAGTCTCCCTCACCTGCTCGTAGCTCTCCACGGAGCATGGCCCAGCAGCCACTACGACGTCTGGGCCACCTATCCTAACCCCTGAAACATCTACAATGGTCCTATCCCTCCAATGCTTATCAGCCAGCTGGTATTTATCCTGCTTAACGTCTATTATCAGTGAGCCTGGGTCAACCCTCTTAACATCGGCTTCAGGCACCTTGAAGCCAGGCCACGTGACTATGAGCTCTTCGCCATATATCTTAACGGCCCTATATTTGACGCCAGCCTTATCTAAAACCTCCTCGACCTGGTTAAGCCTACCTGGAGTCACCCTGATAATCATACCTCAGCCACCTCCCTTAACCTACCCTCCTCTATAAGCCTATACACCTCCCTCAACGCCTCCTCAAGATCCCTCCTCGCCATTGGTGAGTACGGGTTCTTCAACTGTATCTCCTCAACAACGTCGATTTGCTCGAGGGCCCTTTCAATAGCCCTCATGGTGTGCTTCAAACTGTATGTAAGTAGTGGGCTTTGTGGACCTACGCCAACCCTCCTCAGCAGTAGGTATAGTGCAAGTAGGGCTATGTGGTGTGAAGCCTGTACATAGGCCATAAGCCTGTCGTGCTCCTCAGGGCTCTCCAAGACAATAGGCCTTAACCCAGCCTCCTCAAACATGCCAACCACCGCCTGCAGATGGCCTAGGCCTGTCCTGGAGGGTATCACTATTATTGTCTCGCCCCAGGGATCAGGTATGTTGCCGAATAGCGGATGTATACTTATGTAGCTGAAGCCCCCTCTCAACGACTCCTCCTCAATAACCTTAAATACGCTTGATTTAACGGAGAAGACGTCCATTAAAACCCTCCCCCTAAGCCTTCCTGAAATCCCCCTAATGTAGTTGAGGGCCTCGTCGCTTGGCTTAGTGGCCATTATTACCATGTTGAACCCCTCAACGTCTGTGGGCTTCATGTCTGAAACCTCGACGGCTGCTACTGTGGATAAGATGTCGTTTAGTATTTTGCCAACGCGCCCTGAACCGACTATGAGTATTTTCAGGTTTGGCCTTGGCTTGACCTGGACCTTGGTGGTCGCCTCTATTATCGACTTGGCAATTTTAAACGCTGACGATGCCTCAATGCCCATTTTACCAAGCTCCCTAACCCACCTTACCAAAACCTCCTCCTCCCTATCATGGTTAACCACAGGTATGTTTAACTTGTATTTAACCTCCCCAATCTCCCTAGCCACCATGAGCCTCCTACCTATTAGCCTAATTATCTCGCCGTCTATCTCATCAATCTCCCTCCTCAATTGCGCAAGTATCATGGTGAACCCCTCAGTAGGCTTAGGGCCTCTTCAACAATCCTCCTGTAGGTTAGGCCAAGGTAGTCCATGAGTTGCCTCGTGGATTTAGCTGATCTTCCAAACCTATCCACCCCAATCATCCTTATGGGGACGGGGTACTTCCTCGACAGGACCTCGGCTATTGCTGAGCCGACGCCTCCCCTTGTTGAATGGTCTTCAACGGTTATCACGGCTCCTGCCTCCTTAGCAACCTTAACCACAGTGTCTTCGTCTATGGGCTTGACCGTGCCTAGGTTGACTACGGCTGCCGATATTTTGAACCTGGCCAATTCATTCGATGCTATTAACGCATCCCACAGTATTGGGCCTGCACCTATTATGGCTACATCACTCCCCTCCCTAATCACCTTAGCCCTCCCTATCTTAAACTCCCCATCACTTATCCTAGGGCCATAATCCCTACCAATCCTGATGTATACCGGCCCATTGTACTCGAGGGCTTCAAGTACCGCGGACCTGGCTTCAGGTGGGTCTGCTGGGACCAGTATGGTCATGTTTGGGAGGCTCCTCATTAGGGCTATGTCCTCCAGGGATTGGTGCGATGAGCCGTCTGCGTAGTCGCTTAGGCCTGAATGGGTGCCTATTATCTTTACGTTCAGCCCCATTCTAGAGACGGTATTCCTAATCTGCTCCCAAGCCCTCATTATGAACATTGAGAAGGCCACGGCCACGGGCCTAAGCCCCATTATTGCTAGGCCGCTTGCGACTCCTATCATGTGTTGTTCAGATATTCCGACGTCTATGTAGCGTTCTGGGAACTTCCTCTTAAACCATGACGCCCTCGTGGACTCGCCAACATCGGCTGTCACAACATATAAGTCGCTATACCTTTCACCGGCCTCAACGAGCGCCATACCCACGGCATCCCTCATTGAGCCGAACCCAGGTTCACCACCGCCATTTATCAGGGCCTGCCCCCTAGTCCCCTCAATGCCATTAACCCCCCTAGCCCTCGTTGTCCTAGCTATAATGGCCTTGGGCCCATTGTACCTGGAGGCCTCTTCAATAGCCTTAACTAGGCTTAATGGATCATGCCCATCCGCCTCAACAACCCTGAAGCCTAGGGCTTCAAGGATCCTGGGCATTGACGACTTAACACCCCTGACAGGCCCATCGAGCTGTATTCCATTCCAGTCAATTACAACGTATAAGTTGTCTAGCTTAGCCTCAGCTGCGTCTAGTAAAGCCTCCCAGGCCTGCCCCTCATCCAACTCGCCATCACCCACTATTACGAAAACCCTACCTGAACCCCCAAGGAGCCTAATCCCCCTAGCCAACCCAACCGCGGCACTCAACCCCTGTGCAAGGCTTCCGGTAGCAGCAACAGTTTCGGGGGTGTCTACGTCTGGGTGCCCTTGAAGCGGGCTCCATGGCTCATTTATGTGGTTTAACCCAGCCTTATCAATAACCCCCAGTTCAGCTAAAACGGCGTATAGCGCCGGCGCCGCATGGCCCTTAGACAACACTATATAGTCCCTATTAGCCCTGTCCCCAGACCTATTGGCAATACTGTAGATAGACACCAGTATTTCAACGCACGATAGTGATGAACCCAGGTGTATGTGGGGGTCTATTAGGCTTAGGCTTAGGAGTGTTAATCGAGCTTTATTAGCCACATCTACTAGGCTGCGGCCCTCAACGCCCTTTACCATCCCAGGAATTCCCAGTATTCCATGCCGGTCAGGGCTAAATTCCCTATATTTTTTAAGCATTACCCTATAGAACCTTTAAATGGGATGTTGAACAGGCATTTTAAACCCCC
>CAYFHR010000062.1:0-7042 GCA_964343155.1 uncultured Thermoproteaceae archaeon
GGATGCTGAGGTCATTGAGGTTAAGCCAGGCTACATAAGGCCCAGGTCAAGTTAATAGTAGTCCAGTATAGAACCCCTACGCCTCATGCCCCTATCCTGGACCCCCTGGAACTTCACAACCTTACCAGCCTGCACCAGTGACCTAGCCTGCTCCACTATGGATTGTGCTAACCTATCCCCAATACCCCTAATCCCCCTCAACGCCATTGGGCTTGCCTTAGCCAAATCCTCAATGGTCCGATACCCAGCGTTGTAGAGCGCCCTAGCCCTAACCCTACCAACGCCCTCAATGTTAACCACCAGCTCCAGTAATTCAGGCCTAACACCGTACCTAACCCTGTACGTCAATGCCCTCAAATAGTCGATCAGCCACTGTTCAGGTTTAACAACCCTAGCCAACTCGGCCAGCGATGATGTTAGCCACTCCGCCTGCTCTGTAATCGCCCTCAGGTCCCCTGGCTCTACGTTGAGGCTCCTCAATATGGTGTCCTCGTCATATTCGTTAATCCACATTAGGAGTGCCTTAGCAGTCTTATACTCCTCGAGGAGGTCCATGTAGTCCTCCGGGTAGTTTAAAAATTCGTCAATGTCATCCGTTGGGGTTAGTGGAATGTTCCCCCAGTTTAATGCAACCTCCCTAGCCAATTCATCAACCTCATTCCTCCTAACCTTAACCCTAGGCACCTTAGGCGACTTAACGACTAGGACTAGGGCGTACTGCTCGAGGTCAATGCCCTGCCTAACCTCCCTAAGCCCCTTAACGTAGATGTGCGCCGTGTCTGGGTCAAGGTACATCCTGTTGACGACCATGCCCAGCTCCGTGGCCTCAAACCTCCCATCAGACTCCTTTATGAAGCCGTAGGCCGATAGTTGGTTTAAAACCCTTTCAATCAGCCTAATTGTAGCGCCCCTCTGTATCTCGTTTGAAAATAGGTCATATTGGTGGGCTGCCAGCGTGTTGGATATGAATGATGCCAAGTCATCTATTGTTGAGGCATATCCGCTGGCCAGGGCTGAAAGTATGTGGAATTTGAGCGTCGGCTCATTGATGAAGCTTGACTTAACATCCTCAGGCGGGGACTTTATGTAGCCCTCGATGAATTCCAGGGCCTCATCCTCGGAGTCAACGATGGTCACGGCCTCGCCGTATGGGTCTAGGCCAGGCCTACCGGCCCTACCAGCCATCTGCTTATACTCCATTACGGGTATCTCCATGTAGCGCCCTATTTCAGGTTCATAGCGCCTATATTGGCTTAAAATAACCCTCCTAGCCGGCAGGTTAACCCCCGCCGCGAGCGTTGTTGTTGATGAAACAACCCTCAGGACGCCTGCCCTAAACCCATCCTCAATAATCCTCCTCACCTCAGGCTCAAGGCCCGCGTGGTGGAAGGCCACCCCACATTTAACTGTGCTTGAGAGTTCATCAGCAATAATCCTTGACGATGAGTTCTCCCTAATATCCTCAGAAACCTTCTCTAGGGCGGCTGGGTCTATTAGCCTAATGGTTAGTGAGCATATTGCCTGCGAAATCTTCTTAGCATACTTAACGGCGAGCTGCCTCGATGAGGAGAACACTAGGGCCTGCCCACCATTGATCAGCGTGTCTATTGCCAGGTCAACGACAGGGTCATTGAACCTCTGCTCAATCCTCCTCTCAACACCATTAGAATACCTGATAACACCCCTGTAGTATACGCCCTCCCTAAGCTCCACAGGCCTCCAATTAGACTTAACCAACCTGGCATCCAGCCAGCCGGCTAACTCCTCGGGGTTGCCGACCGTTGCGCTTAACCCTATGAACTGCACCTTGAGGCCTAGGCTCCTAACCTTGGCAACAATAGACTCTATGATGGGGCCCCTCTCAGGGTCGCCTAAGTAATGTATCTCGTCTATTATCAGCTGGTTTACTGAACTTAGCCACGTCGGCTTAAGCCTAAGTAGGCTGTCCAGCTTCTCATACGTCGTCACTACAATGTCGTAGGACCCGAGCCACCTATCCTCACTACTGTAGTCGCCCGTCGATACAGCCGTCCTAACGCCTAGGTCGCCGTATAGTTCAAAGTCCCTATACTTCTCGTAGGCGAGCGCCTTCAGGGGCACTGCAACAATAGTCTTACCATCCCTGGACAACACATTGTTCACTGCAGCCACCTCGGCTAGGAGGGTCTTACCAGATGCTGTTGAGGAGACCCACAGTATGTTTTCGCCATTAAGTATGCCTGCCCTAACAGCCTCCTCCTGCGGTGGGTAAAGTTCAGTAACCCCCCTCCTCCTGATTATAAACTCCCTCAACGGTTCAGGTATTGGCAGCTCCTCAACCTTCACTGGGGATTACTGGGTGATCTGGCTTAAATCCATTTAGATTACTTAAACTTTAGGGCCCTAGACAATGATCCTTATGCTTAGGCTCTTGGCAAGTTCACCAACCCTATTCCTTATGGTTACGTCTGTGACCCCTGAGGCTTGGGCCACATCCCTCTGCTTAACCTTAACATTATATATCGTGAGGAGTATGTATATTATAGCTGCCATGACTGATGCAGGTGATTTACCGCTGAAGACGCCGTCAGACTTACTAGCCTTTATGAACTCCATAAGCTCATCATATATCGCCTTCCTTACATCACCCTGTATCTTCAGGTTATCCATAATCCTGGTGGCTATTGCCGTCAAGTCGCCATCCCCATAAATCCCCTTAGCCTTAATATGCATTGCAACAGCCATATACGCCCTATTGAACTCCTTAACATCAATGTCAACCCCCTTTAAAAGATCCTTTATCAAACATGGGATTCCCCTAGCCCTGCAGGTTATGTAAAGTAGCGCCAGTGCGGTGGGTTTAACCTTACCCCTATAGCCCATTTTAATAAGCCTCCTATACCTGGCTATGACCTCGTCTATCAGGGATTGGGGCATGTTCATATTCGTTATGATTTGCTTGAGGAACATCCTCATCTGGGCTATGTTGCGCTCCGCAGATTCAAGGAGCATGTATGGTTTAATCCTTTGAACCCCCCTAATCTCCCCAATGCCAAGCCCATACCCTGGCAGGGAGATGCTTATTAAACTAGCCCTGGCAAGCGGCCTGTTAAACCTATCCAATGGGCGCCAGTCTGGGCCTAGGTCTATGATATGCTCCTCAATGTCGCGCCCGCATTTCGCGCAGAACACAACACCCCTCTTAAGGTCGTATATTAATTCGCCTGAACCGCAATATGGGCACTTATTCATGGCGAACACCCCTAAGGGCCCTTTCGTAGTCAACCCTCCTGACGTATACGTCGATGTTAATCAAGGATTCGCCGCCTATCCTCTGCTGGGGCTTCACAAGGATGTATGGTGATGAGACTGGGCCTATAACGTCACTCACCCTGCCTATGCGCCTCATTGAGTAGTCGAAGACTGCTAGGCCTATTAGCCTATCAGGCCCCTGCACCATTGCCTTAACCAATATTAAACCATCCTTAGCGATACCGACGACTCTACCGACCTTATATAGCATGGACATGCTTAGCCATTACCGTAAACGCCCTATTTAAAGCATTACCTTTATTTTAAAAAATATGAGAGATGTGTATTACATAAATATTTACTATACTTAACATGTGTTTAGAAGTTATTTTAAGAACTGAAAGGCTTCAAGGCGGGTTAAGCTTTATTAAGGCTGGCACGGTGGGTCGCCGATGGCTAAGCTGCTCAGCTACTACCAAGGCAACGATAATAGGAAGGTTACGGGGGGCTATAGGGCTAGGCCATATAAGGTTAAGAGGAAGGCCCTTGGGGGAGGACCCCCGGTAATGACGGCGTTGGCTAAGGATAATGAGTATAGGGTTAAGGAGAGGGTGACTGGGGGTAATGTTAAAGTTAGGCTATATAAGGCCGTCTACGCAAACGTGTACGATAAGTCTACGGGGACTTCAAAGAAGGTCAAGATAATCAGGGTCCTTGAAACGCCGTCAAACCCTGAATTGGCTAAGAGGGGTATTATTGTTAAGGGGGCTATTATAGAGACTGAACTTGGCAGGGCAGTCGTCACATCGAGGCCGAGCCAAGATGGAATCGTCAACGCTGTTAAACTATCGTAATACCAAGCCCGGTATTAATCTAGTATATAGGGATAGGTTTATATATAGTTGAATAGAGTAAATAAACATGTCTAGTACAGAGGAGAGGGAGGGGGAGGAGATTGAGAGGGAGTCTTCAGTATCCGAATTAGTAACCACCGAGACTGGGGCCAGGGTAATTAAAATAACGTTAACCACCGGTAAAACATCGGCCGCCAGGCTGTTTGGGAAGTATGGCCGTGAGGGTAGGCCAGACTTCTTCAGGATAGTCTTCGGGGCAATAGCGAATAGCTTAAGGAAGAACCTTGGTGATGAAGAGGGTACCAGGAAGTTCAACGAGATTAAGAACTCCCCAGCCTTCAAAGACTCCATGGATAAGATATTTAACGATATGAAGAATTGGTTCTTTAACGAAGTCATAAAGAAGTACGACATAGGTAAGGGCGACGTCTTCGTAATAACAACTGAACTAGACTTAAATATAGATACTGGCGAGGTCACTTGGAATAAGGATAATAGCCAGGTAATATACTGGGTTAGGAGCGATAAGATTAAGGCCATATCAGGGTGTGGTGAACTTGAGGAGGAGGTTAAGAGGCTTAGGGAGGAGAATGAGAGGTTGAAGGCTGAGAATGAGAGGCTTCAAAGCGAGTTGAACGACATTAAGTCTAGGCTTAATGAGCTTGTGAAAATACTTGGCTCAGGCAGGTAAGGGTTAACGTTTAAATAGGCTGATTTAAAAGGTACATGATGGTTAATTTGAGGAGGCTAATACAGGTGGTTAAGTACATAAACCTGGCGTATGCAGGTGTGATGCTTGGGTTAGCGGCCTGGGCCATAACGCTGATAATCTACGGCTACCACTTCGGGACAGGGATGATTCCCGTAACCGATGCGGTGGTGTTGGCATCTACATTAACGGTCATTGTAGTTGGCCTAAACATATATGTTGATGAGGCTTCGAAATCAGGCAGGTAGATAACTTACCTCAGGTGAGTCTAGTTTAAAATCAACGCCATTGAAGGCTCCCTGAATGGGGCTTGAATGCGTAATAACGGCTGCTGGAATGGGGACTAGGGCTAGGCCATGGAGCATACTCCTCCCAAAAGCCTTACTGCCGCTCGCCATTAGGCTTGATGGAGGGGTTCAGCTTAAGCCTGTGGTCGACATAATAGTGGGTAATTTAGCTAAGGCTGGATGCGGCAGAGTTATTGTAGTTAAGAGGCCTGACGATGGTGTGCTGCCAACATACCTCAAACTCATGTGGGGTATGTTGGATTTAGCCTTCGTAAACCAGGATGAGCCTAGGGGCTTTGGAGACGCCGCATATAGGGGCCTGCTTAATGTTAAAGGCGACTTAGCTATTATCCACGCAGATGACGGCTTCATAACCGACCCTGGATACATAGTCGGTGGGGTCAGGGCGGTTAAAGAATATGGGTACGACATTGTCCTCTTCGCACGCCACGTATCAGATGCTAGGCGCTACGGCGTAGTCATGGACCATAGCCCACTCATCAACATTGGTGGATTACCATCAGTCGAGGTTTACAGTATTGAGGAGAAGCCTAAGAGGCCTAAAACAAGCCTAGCATTAGCAGCCGTGTATGTTGTTAAGGTTGGTAAGGTTAATGCAGCGTTAGGAAAGCTTACAGGCAGTGGAGGCTACGTTGAGCTGACAGACGCACTTCAACTCGCCATAGATAGCGGCGCCAAGGCATTAGCAATCATCATAGGTAGCGATGAGTGGATTAGCGTAGGTACGCCTGACGATTACGTTAAGGCTCAGCTTAGGCTCTATGCCGAATCCTTAAGCCAGGCCCAATCCGGTCAAGTAGAAGCATTACGGAAGCTAATAGAGGTAGGGTTAGGGCAAGCGCAGACACAGCCATAGGGTATTTAACGTATATTTGAGGCATAATGGATTCGCCCACAGAAACCCCTGCGAAGGCTGCGTTGACGTATATTACAGGGTCGTTACCCATCCTGCCCGTAGCCATAGTCACCAGTGGGTATATTAACGAGTAGAGCGTTATGAAAAGCATCGCCGTATATATGTTGAACCAGGTTAAATAAACTATGAAGCTTAACCCTGCACCAGCCACAATGGGCCAAAGGGCCCTTTTAAGGGAGTTGGAAACCCACCTTAGGCCACCCATCAGGAACGCTGAAAGGGCTAGCACCAGGTTTTCAAGGTCCCCAAAGGAAGTGGCCTTAGATAGGTAGACCGTGTAGAGGCCACCTACTATGAATGTCGTCGCCGTATAGGGTATGACGCGTACGAAGTCTAGCTCCTTGATAAAGTACGCTATACCCCTGATGGATGCTGAGGCGCTCCTCCTCATCTGTGGGGTTAGGATCAGTAGGATTGAGGCTAGGAGGGGTAGTGGATTATGCATCATGTAGATTAGTAGGCCTGAAAGGAAGTACGCTATTGAAGATGCTGAATAAGCCCTTGCAACAAGAGTATCAGCCTCCTCAGGCCTAAATAAGTCGTATATCATGGGTATCATTATTGAGTGAAGCATTCCAATCGGCAGTAGGAGGGCTACTATGGCCTCTTTAAAGAATATTGAGGCTACGGCTGCTGAAAACACCATAATGCTGAACCACCTATCGTAGCCCCTTAAGTAGCCTAGGAAGCCACCTATTGCTAAGGATGCGTAGCCTATAGAGACCCATAGGTATGGATTGCTCCTGAACGCTATAGGTATGTATAGTGTTGCGTAGAGTAGGGTAAACCTCTGAACCCCCACAAGCACGACGTAGTACCTTCCATTCACCATAATTTCAGGGCCAATGAATGCATATTTAATAAAGCTGACTCACCCATGGTTACTAGGGTTTAACAAAAATGGTGAATTTAGGCTCAGGCACAGTAACCTTAACGAGCCTTAGGGCTTCATCAAAGCTAAACGGCATGGCCCTACCATTAACCTCTATTGACGATGGCTTAGTGGGGCTATATACTGCTAATT
>CAYFHR010000063.1:0-6940 GCA_964343155.1 uncultured Thermoproteaceae archaeon
CATTTAGGTATGAGGAGGAATGCTGTTAACCTGCCTAGGTCGACCTCAGACACATACTCGTAGTTTGACATACCCTTAAGTATTACCAGGTCTGATTCGTTCAAGGTTTCGAGGACCCTCTTTGAAACCTTATCTAGATGTATTGTTGATCCGCTGTAGCCAGTCTCAACAATGCCGTCTAGGTGCCTTGCTAACCCAGCATATTCTGCATCGCTTACAGTTAGGTCGTTTTGGAAGCCTGGGTCACTTTTAACAATTCCAAAAACCCTATTACCCATATCCCTGATCAAGTCTATGAGGACTGTGTCGAATATGGCCTCGCCCGCATTATCGAAGACCCAGGTAACCTTCAAACCACCCCTACTTAAGATGCCGTATAGCTTCAGGCTATGGTCTATTGAAAATGGCGTCGAATATATTATGTTTCTTGAAACCTCCTCAGGCGGCTTATAGTATGCCACCCCTGTGTCAAGTAGGTTTCCTGCAATGGATATCCTCAGCGCAGTTTTAAACAATTCATAGCCCCTCAACCCCTCTAAATCCTTCTTAAGCTCGCCAACCTGCCTAAGGGCATTATCTATGCTAATCCTCTTAACCCTCCTATAGTATTCAACTATCCCAGGGTATCTTGAGGATAGTTCGTTGAAGATCCTGGAGGCGATCCTCGTCAACTCGGATTCCGTACTGAACGCCTCCAGCGATATTTTCAATAGGTGTTTTGAGGCGTCTAAATATTGGCCAACATCCTCCACTGCATTGTATAGTTCATTAAACCTGACGCTGATTATGCATAGTGGGCATTCCCTATGGGGCTTCAACAATATTCACCAAGCGCCTTAGCTGTATCTAGGGGTTAAAAACCCAAACCCCACTATTTCTAATACCCCTCTGGCTAATGATGTATAAGTGGTATTCCCCGTTTTTAAGCGGTTTACAGCTATAGTCCCTAGATAGGCCATACACGTCGACGAGGGTTGATGACGAATACACGGTTACCTTACCGTCAACGCACTGGTAAAGCCTATAGTACTTCTCCCTAACCTCATCCTTACCATCATTGAGGGCCTTAAACATGCTTCCAACAACCAGCTGCGCCTCATTATCCTTAACAAGCACTATGCCTAAATTAGCCCCCGTCTTAATGTATGTGAACAGCTTCATTAATGCGTCCTTGGTGACTTCACTATCGACTATCCTGGAGAGGAGTACGTTCGCCAAATATGTGTCGTTTCGGGCGATGCCTGCCATTTCAAGGTCCTTCAATAGGGCATCCTTGTTGAATGAGCCGTTATGTATCATGAATAGTTCATAGCCGCTCCTCGTCAGGGACATCACTGGATGCGTCGAAAATACGTTTATGGGGGTGTTTGTACTGGCGGCCCTGGCATGCATCATTATCAGCGTGTATGATCCCTCAACACCAATGGGCTTCATTGCCTCAACCCACTGGTCCGTGAAGAGTGGGTCAACGCTCCTCCAATACATAACCTTCATGCCTGCCTGCGATGTTGAAACCATTAAAATGCCCCAGCCATCGCCATGGCGCTCCTCGCCGTAGAGCGCCTTACCGTAGGGGTCCTCAGATGACGACCTTATTAAGGCTTCGAGTATCCTTGAGTAGCTTAACGCTACGGCTGTAGATGGGCCGAACATTATAGCCATCCTGCACATTGGATGAGCCTCTCGATAGAAAGTCTATAAGCTTTATTCTAAAGGTCAGAATTCTGGTGAGTAAACGTAGGGTATCCTCAACGCCTGGGCTAAATCCCTGTTGAGCGACGCCACATCCTCATCAGACACCTCGCCAACGTCATACTTGCCTAATGCCGATATAAGCATCTGGGCCTCGGTCTTAACAGCCTCAATATAGTTCAATACGCCCTCCTCGCCCTTAACCATGGCGGCCAGTACGAAGGGCCTCCCAACATATATTGCCGTTGCGCCTAGGGCCAGTGCCTTAACCAGGTGTGAGCCATTGTACAGCCTGCCGGCTACTAGGAGTGAAATATTTTTCATACCCATCATCCTAGCATCCCTAATCTTCTTCAACGCCACTATTGTTGGGTAGCCCAGGTGCTTCATGGCCACTGAGGGCGCCATCCCAGTGCCGCCCTCCTTACCATCGATAACTACGGCGTCGGCACCCTCCTCGTAGGCAACCTTGATTACATTTAACGCGTCCCTGAAGGGCCCAATCTTAATCCAAACCCTTGCCCTAGGGTAGTTGGTCTTCATGAGCCTTATCATGCCCCTCAAAATGTCTTCAGTATAGGTCCCAGGCACAGAGTACCTATCCACAAGCCTACCCTTAGCCTTCTCGGGATCCTCAAGGAAGTGGTACTTGTCCTTAACCTTAACCGCATCCTCCCTCCTCATCTTAATAACGCCCCCTAATCCTGGCTTGGCGCCCTGCCCAATCTTTATTTCAAAGGCCAACCTCCCCTCCTCTATATATGGTTCAAGGTCCTTATCGCTGTAGACCTTGTTCCAGTGCTCGTCGTATGCATCCTCAACGTTCTGCTGGACGAAGACCCCACCATATTTGTCAATGTTTGTTAAATATGCAAGTATCCTCTCCTTAAAGCTCGGATGCCCCCTCGTCAGGCGCTTATCGTAACCCCTGACCGTGTGTACATTCTCGCCAATACCCATTGGTATACCTGCCTTCGCCGCGGCCCTAGCTATCTTTATGCTATACCTACTGGCTATATCTGTTGAACCCATCGATGCCACTACGAGGGGCATTGACGACTTCAACCCGCCTATGTTACACTCCAGGTTAACGTCGGTGAATACAGGCTCCCTCAGGAGCTCAGCCATCTTCTGTAGCCTCCTTGGCGTGAATGCGGGTGGGTTTAGTATAATGTCGTCCAGCGTCAAGAACCTTGGATAGGCCTTAACGGATACTGGTGAGCCCAGTAGGGCCAACCCATACGACATTAATTCGCCTAGCGGGTAAACGCTCTCCTTACCCTTAACCGCCTTTAGTACTATTTCATCAACAGGGTAATCCTCTATAAACTCCCTAAGCCCCCTAGCCATCACCGTCAGAGACCTAATCCTTAGCCATAGTTCAGCAAGCTTAACTGCAATGGCCTCAAACATTGCTGGTCACGGCGTCCAGATAATGCCTGCAACCTTTGGGTATGGCCTAGCCTCCCAAACAGCCCTTAAACCGCATATAAACCTAGTCAGCCTCTCAACCCCTATGCCGAACCCGGCCGTTTTGAGTGGGTAAAGCTCCTTCATCATCTCGAGGAACCACCTATACTTATTTGGATCCTCCCCAGACTCCCTAATCCTCGTAATTATTTTGACAGGCTCATACTCACGCTCACCCCCTGATATAGCTTCCCCGAAGCCCTCTGGGTAAAGCATGTCGAAGTCCCTTAGGTAGCCTGGCTTGTTTGGATCCTCCCTATTGTAGAATCCCCTTGAACCCTTAGGGTATTCGTATATGAAGAATGGGGCATCGTGCTCCGAGGAGAGGACCTTCTCACACTCCCAAAGTATCTCAGTGTTCCTTGGGTTCCTACACCCAAGCTTATTAACCACCTCAACGGCCTCTGCATGGGTATATCGCTTAAATGGGGGCTTATAGTCGGGTAGCTGCCTACCAAGCTTCTCAAGCTCCTTACCGTAAACGTCCTTAACGTACTTCACGACGTATGTGAATAACCCCTCGGCAACATTCATCGCGTCCTCAAGGGTCGCATTCTTCATCTCCAGGTCCACTTGGAAGAACTCGACCAGGTGCCTGCCTGTGAATATGCTGTCGTTTGGTTCAAGCCTAATGTTCGGCGATACGAAGTACATTTTACCCAATACTGCAGCCATATACTGCTTATACAGTATTGCGCTTGACATAACCTTGTATTCATGCCCGTAGAAGTCTATTGTGGCCTGCTTAGCACCCCTAATGCCTGGGTCCGTAACAGGCCCTATTATCGGCGGTAAGACTTCAACAAAGCCCTGGGAGTCCAAGTACTCCCTAATGGCGTGGAGTATCCCTGCCTGGATCCTGAAAACCAACCTATACTTATCCTCCATAGCCCACCTCCACGAGTGCCTGAGCCAATCTTCAAGGAACTTAACGTAGCTATCCCTATCCTTAACCATGCTTTCGAATTCCAAGATCGCCGGATTCAACTTACCCATCGCAAGCCCATGTTTAAGACCCTTAAAACACCTTTTCGTCTATTTAACTTAGCTAAACAATATTAAAAGGGCAGCTGTATCTTCATATCGGCGCCTATTAGGTTAAATATGCTTATTTAAACATGGGTTATTGGTCAACCTGCCCTCAAAAACATCACCTAGTCACTATCCTCACGACAGACCTGTGCCTGAGCCTTTCGCTAAGCCCAATCCTCCTTCCTGTTAAGGCATCTATTGCGAACATTGCCCTCTCGGCGATTTCACTATGTATCGCCCTTGCTAGGTCGAGTACCGTGGCGTCCTTTGGAATCAGGTATACGTCTGGGAGCACCCTACCTTCAGTGTCTGTCAACCTCTTCTCATCGGCGACGGGGTAGACTGCTATCATGCCTAAGACATCGAATACTGCCGTGTTCAACGCCTTAACAACCCCTGTACCACCCCACTTCTTCATAATCTGCCTTATCTTCTCTAGGGCCTTCAACTGCTCAGGCGTTGGGCTACCTACTACTTCGAAGTCCTGTGAGCCTGGAATATACTTGATTAAGCCCCTTTGGGCAGCCTTCCTCAACGCTAATTCAGCATCGGCGCTGGTGGGTATTATGTAGTATCCCTTAAGCTCCCTCATCATCCTTTTTATATTGTCCTCAGCCTCAGGTATGTCAGCCTTATTGGCGGCTATCACCATTGGCTTGCTCCTAGCCCTGACGCGCCTTATGAAGTCCATCAAATTATCTTCACTCCACAGGTGTGGCTGCTTATTGGCTAGTGAAAGCTCCTCAAGGGTTGTTGATATAACGCCCCTAGCCACCCCTAGGCCGCTGAGCATTGTGTATAATACGTCCTCAATCCTCTGCTTCGCATATTCAACCTGCCTAACAACCTTATCCCACTCCTTCTTAACAATCTGGAGCATCCACATATCCACCTCATGCTCCAGGAATTCAACATCCTTAATAGGGTCATGGGTCCCTGGCTTAACGGGCCTACCCTCCTCATCAGTCGCCCCCGCCGCATCGACCACGTGTATGAGGACTGGCGCCCTCCTTAAATGGTCTAGGAACTGGTTTCCAAGCCCCCTACCCTGCCATGCCCCAGGCACTAGGCCTGCGACGTCGATGAGCTCCACCGGTATTAGCCTAGTCCCATCCATGCATATTGAATTCCTCGGATTATCCCTAACCCCAAGCTCCCTACATATGCAGGGTATTGTAACGTAGCCAATACCTATGTTAGGCTCAATGGTGGTGAATGGGTATGGCGCAATCTTAACATCTATGAGTGTTGACGCAGCAAAGAAGGTTGATTTACCAACATTAGGCTTCCCAACTATGCCAACCTGCACATGCGACTGGGTCAGCACCGAAGTTTAGGTGCCTAGACGTTAAAAACAGTAACTGAGGCCCTGAACGCATGCCTACATCCGCGTTAATGCACCTGGTAGATGAATTATTGATGAAAATTAGGGTATTTAAAAATAGAATTTATGTTTTAAGGATTATTGCCCTTCTTAAGGGTGTTCTAACCCCTCCTCCACGACAATGCGTAGTATATTACGAGTAGTAGTAGTGCGTTGAAGAATGCGAAGACTATGAGGCTGCCGAGGAGGAGCCCTGGTTGGGCTGAGACGAGTTTAAGTAGCGCATTTATCTGGGGCGTCAATAGTTGGCTTACAGTGAGCCACTTAGCCACGTTGAGTGCGAAGTTCAGGCCATAGTTCTTTATCAACTCCTCGGCAACAGCCACAGGAGGCACTACCGCATAAGGCAGGTGGGCTAGCCCATTCATCAACTCTGCGGAATCCATAAGCATTGGGGTTAGCACCAATTTAAGGGCCTCAATGGGCCTGGAAATAACCCTCGTAGACAACACCAGCAATACAAGTATTACGGCGCCTAAGGCGGCGTTCATGTACAGCATCCAGGACAGGTTGAATGTCGGTTCATAGACTGAGTAGAAGGCCTTAGGTAGGTAGGCTGGTGGATGCCCAAGTATTGACCAAGCCACGGTTGGTGAATACTGGTACACGGTGTATAGGTACCATATTGCGGATATTGAGTAGAGGACGCCGAATACTAGGCCAACTAGGTTGCCTACATCGTGGCCTACCTTATGGTAATCCGACCTGTTTGAAGCATACCTCCACCCGTGTATTGACGATACCAAGATTCCCGTCATGGCTATTGCGCCGAATATTGTGGCTAGGAGCAGCGGTGGATATGTTGGATTACCCAAGGCCGCCGGCAGGTTGACGGATAGCGTGAACCCTATGTTTGAGGTTGAACTGGGGGCTATTGACGTGCCCTGGGGGTAGTTTATGTATGCGAAGACGAGCCTAAACATTGCAGGTATGACCGTTAATGAAATGGCCATACCGTAGCCTATCGCAACATGCCTCATCGGGCTAACCCTACCAAAAGTCCTGTAGTAGAAGCCTATGAAGGGTAGCGCTATTGCGACACCGAAGACTATGGCAATACCCCACACAGGCCACAGCAATGCCCCAGCAATATTTGTGAAGACTGGGAGTAGGCCTGCCAGGAATACTGTTATTATTGTTCCGAATAATCCGCCTATTGCGTATACGGCTATTAGGTAGTTTGATAGGCCGTGGGCAACATCGACGTATATCCTCCTACCAGTCCTATAGCCTATCAGCTCGAGGGTTGGTAGTAGCCAACCTAGGCCAAGGACCGTGTAGACTAATGGTAGGTGTACCGCAAATGCCCATGCTATTAGGGCTGAGGCAACTATGGCTGGGGACACCATGGGGGTCACCTCA
>CAYFHR010000064.1:0-6887 GCA_964343155.1 uncultured Thermoproteaceae archaeon
TCGCTTATAGGCATTGGGCCCTAGGGCTATGAGCCTTTTAAAAGGTTACTCCACGAAGGCGCCTTAAACTATATAGGGCTTGTGATGATGTATATATTGCTGGTCCACCCATCCGTTAGCCTTAGACATAGGTAAAAGTTTATTAAGCTGGGCCCGTTAATATATTGCTGGAGGTGGTAAACTATTGTAATATACGTATCGCCTGATGTTAAGGCTGTAGAGGAGACTACGCCTCAGATGGAGCTTAAGAAGCTTATGCTCTCCGAATTGATAGATGGAGAAATGATAGTTGGCGCAGCCATAATAGACTCCAATAATGTGCCCGTCGTCTACCACCTCCCAACAACCTTAACTGTTAAGTCCCTTCGAAACGTCGTAACGCTCCTTGAACTCGCCCAGAGGGCTCGAAAACTCACAGATGACCTCCTCGGCCCCTTCAACTATCTTCTAATCAAATACATGAACTTCAAGGTCGCCTTCTTCAGCCTTTCAGATAAGGGCTGGCTGCTGATCTTCGTCAACCCCATATGGCACGTTGAGAATGCGATGCCTAAGGTTAGGCAGTTCATGGTTAAGGTCTTAAAATACCTGTGAAATATCCCCTAGAAATTCAATCTTTCCAGGTTTAAATAACGTCCTCTTTCCTTCACCTGACTAGGGCGGCTAATATTGCCTTAGCTGTATGTAGCCTATTCTCGGCCTGCTGCCACACAACACTCCTCGGCGACTCGATGACGTCGTCCGTTACCTCAAAGCCCCTGTGCGCCGGTAGGCAGTGCATGAATACTGCATCAGGCCCTGCAAGCTCCATGACGCTTGAATTGACTTGATACGGCTTAAACTCCCTAATCCTCTCCTCAGCCTCACTCTCCATGCCCATCGACACCCATACGTCGGTGTAGACTGCGTCAACGCCCCTAACCCCCTCCTCTATAGAGTCGGTCACCATTATTGATCCTCCTGTCTTCCTGGACCAGTCCTGTGATGGTTCAAGCCACCTCTTAGATGGCCAATACTTCCTGGGTGAAACAATCCTGACATCCCAGCCTAGCTTAGACCCTATGACCATTAGGCTGTGGGCCACGTTATTGTTGCCGTCGCCCACGAAGGCTATCCTAATCCCCCTAACCCTACCCTTAACCTCCCACAGCGTCAATGCGTCTGCCAGCGCCTGCATTGGGTGGCATTCGTCGCTTAAGGCATTTATGACAGGTACTGTTGAGTATTGGGCCAGCTTCTCAAGGTCGCCATGCCTAAACACCCTGGCCGCCACCGCATCAACCATCCTTGAAACAACCCTGGCGGTATCTTCAATGGGCTCACCCCTACTTAACTGGAGTTCCTGGGGGGTTGCGTAAATGGTCTTCATGCCCAACTGCCAGGCAGCCACCTCAAGGCTAACCCTAGTCCTCGTGCTCGGCTTCTCGAATACCATTAAAAGGACCTTACCCTGGTGTATTGGGATAACCCTCTCGCCTGCATAATACCTCTGCTTCATTAGGGCTGACATGTTTAGAAGCATTTCAACCTCCTGGGGCGTGTAGTCAATCCAGGTTAACAGGTCCCTACCCTTAAGCTGGCTAATCATTGGGAGCTAATAGTGCCAGGTTAATAAGCTGTGCCCCATATTGAATGGGCCTCAGCTTTAAAACACCAGCCTCATACCTGGAATATGCAGGATTTACACCATTTAAGGGAGCTCCTACGTAAGGCTTCAGAGGTCGTGGGCTACAATGGCCCATTAACCCTAAGGCTAATGGACTATAAGCGCAACATAGCATTAGCCATAGTTAATAGGGGTGAGGTTAGGCTGAATAGGAGGATCCTAAGTAAGCTTGGGGACGAGGAAATACTATACATACTGGTCCACGAGGTCCTCCACATTAAGCTTGGGCTGGGGGCCCATGGGAGGGATTTTGAGGAGGCCCTAAACTCAATATACCCCATTAGTGTGCAGGAGGAGTTGTGTAGGAGGATTAGGGCTGCGGCGGCTAGCGTTGGTATAAACTGCCACTAACCCCCCTAGACCACAGTTTAATGACCTCATCCTCGATGGTTTCGTCGGCATTGTAGAATTCCGGCGAGCCACCCCTGTATAGTATTAGGCCTGGCCTACCAAGCATTGCCTTACCTATCACTGAGGCTTCAATACCATTATCCCTAAGCTCCCTCAACAAGTCGTTCAGATTCCTCGGATCCACACCTATTATCAGGCTTCCGGACGACAGCGATTTCAACGGATCTAGGCCAAGGGCCTTAAACACCTCCCTAGTCTCAGGCATCATGGGTATTGCCTCGGCATTGACATATAGTGCTAGCCCGGAGGCCCTCGCAACCTCTATTAAGCCCTGTATGACGCCTCCCTCAGTTGGATCATGCATCGATGTGGCGTATTTAGAGGCTATTAAAGCGTCCCTGATGACGGAAGTCTCCCTGTATAGGTCTGCCAACCTGCCTAGGGCGCCGCCAATAATGCCCCTCACCACATCCCTGAAGTCGCTGGCTAATATTGCCGTTGCCTCTATGGCGGCGTACTTTGTCATTACTATCACGTCCCCAGGCCTTAAACCACTCGTCGTTATGTAGCGTTCACCTATGCCTAAGGCTGTTGACACCACTATAGGCCTTTTAACGGAGTCTGAGGCCTCCGTATGGCCCCCTATGAGCGTTATTTCAAATTCCTCAGAGGCATCCTTAACCTGCCTCATTATGGCGGCTACTTCGTCTTCACCACTGCCCTCAGGCATTATTAGCGTCGTCAGTAGCCAGGCTGGTTTAATACCCCTAGTGGCTACGTCGTTGGATGGCACGACTACTGCCAGCCAGCCGAGTAGGTTTATTGAGCCTGTGACGGGGTCTGTGTGGATTGCCAAGTATCCTGAATCAACCTTAACTATGGCTGAGTCTTCACCAACCCTAGGCCCCAGGATAACCCTAGGGTCCTTTATGTTAAACATCTTGAATACCTTATCCTCCAGGAACCTGTTGCTGAACTTAACCACGCCGATGGGCTTTAACGTAGGTTATTAAGCTTGCTTAAACCGATATCGATTGATTTATAAACCCTAAAGGGCCTAGGGGCTGTGTCCAGGCAGGCCGTGGAATACGACTTAAGGTACGCCTACGAGGCCATGGCCATCTTGGCCAGCTTAGCTGTAATAGTCATGTATATTGAAGGCATGTTGATACCGTCTCTAACAGAGCTTGAGAGGGAGTTTGGGGTTACTTCAAGTGAGGTGAGCTGGGTCCTATCAGCCTACATGCTGTCTGGAACAGTCCTACTGCCTGTGGTGGGTAAGTTGGGCGACATTTACGGTAAGAAGAGGGTGCTTTCGGTTGTCGTGATAATATACGCCATTGCCGTCACGCTAACCAGCATGGCCCCAAACTTCACGGCACTAATACTCTTCAGGGGTATTCAGGGTGTTGGCTTAACAATGTTCGCCCTCGCCTTCAGCCTAATTAGGGAGGAGTTCCCGAGGGAGCTTATACCGAGGGCCCAGGGCCTCGTGAGCGCAGCCTTCGGCATAGGGGCTGCTGTGGCGCTGCCGCTCGGGGCCTACATTAGCCAATACTTTGGGTGGAGGACAACATACCACACCGCAATACCCTTCGTAATAGCTATAGCATACCTCATAGTCACCAGGATTAGGGAGTCGAGGTATAGGAATCCGGGCGCCAGGCTAGATATACCAGGCGCCGTGGTGCTTGGGGCGGCACTGGGGGTTATTGTCTATGGCTTGACCGAGGCCCCAATATGGGGTTGGGGGAATCCGAACACGGTATTCACATTCACCGTAGCTGTAATACTGTTGGCAATATTCATAGGTGTTGAAAGGGGGAGGGATCAACCCCTCATAAACCTGGGCCTCCTATCGAGGAGGAACGTGCTTATAGCTAACCTGGCAGCCATGGTTGCTGGCTTTGGCCTATTCCTATTCGAGCAAAGCCTCATAATACTTCTTGAGGAGCCTAAGCCTGTTGGCTTTGGCCTAACGATATTCGACACAGGCCTCTACGCAATACCCATGGCCGTGGCCCAGTTGATAACAGCCCCAATAGCCGGTATTGCGATAACGAGGGTTGGGGCTAAGAGGGTCCTCATAACCGGCGCAGCCATAGCGGCCACCTTCGCCCTGGTATCGGCTTTAACAGCCCCGATGGGGCTTGGGGACTTGATAGCGTCAACAACACTGGCGATGGTTGGGGTTGCCTCAATGAACGTGGCTTTGATAAACATCCTCGTATTCTCCGTTGAACCGCAGGTCATGGGGATTGCAACGGCCATGAACTCAGTCTTCAGAAGCCTTGGAGGGACCCTCGGCCCCGCCGTGGCAGGGTCCCTTGAATCAACATTCACCTCACTGGTCCTGGCAGGCCTACTACCTGGGCAAATACCCCTACTGGTGTCTGTGCCTTCAGTCTACGCATTCCAGCTCGGCGCCATTATTTCGGCATTCACAGTAGTTGTGATAGGTATATTGGCCAGCTACGCCACGGAGGTTATAACCTGGGCCAGGGCCAGGCCCGGGCTAGTTAGGATCAGCCATACTTAATGGCGCTCCTCTTATACGCCAGGGCGCCTGCTACAGTTGTTATAAGCACCATTAAGACAACGATGGCTAAGCCGTCCTGGCCTATCAAACCGTTCGAATAACCTATTGAGGCCACTGCAATACCCATCTCACCCCTGGGAACCATGCCTAGTGATGCCGTTAAGGCCTGCCCACCATTCCTCAACTTAGCGTATGCGAATGGGTAAACCCCAATAACCTTGCCGGCTATGGCTATTGAGGATACGATTAAGGCGCTTGTTAAGGCGCCTAGGTTAAACATGTACCTTACATCCACCTGGAGGCCGAAGGCTATGAAGAATATTGAGCCGAAGATTGCTAAAAGCTCATCCACAGCACCCTTAACCCTACCTGACCTGGCGCTTTCAGCAACAGCCACACCCGCTATGAATGAGGCTATTACGGCACTAAACCCCAACGCAGTCATTAGGGTTGTTAAGCCGAAGAGGACTATTAAGGATGCGTAAACGACTAGGAGTTCATTGATCCTATCCAATACGCGGGGTATTATTAGGATTGATAGTGCCAATACTAGAGCCCATAGGCCAATTATCCTAACGACCGTGATAATGATATGTCCTCTAGAACCGCCCAGCATAGACATGATGACGCTTAACATTATTAACGTAACCACGTCATCAAGGGATGCTGAGGTTACTAGTATTTTAGTGCTTTTGAGGTTAATAAACCCCTCACCCTCAATAATACCAGCCACCACGGCTAGGCTAGTGGGGCCTGTTGAAAGGGCTATTAGCGAGGCTTGGACATTGTTAAAATGCATAATTTCTAAAACTTCGTAAACCAGGTAGTAGGGAACTACAGCACCCGCTATAGCTGCCAATAGGCCTAATACACCACCAGCCCTAAGCGTCGATAATCCATGTTCAAGGCCTGAGGCAAACAGCAGCAGTATTACCGAGAACTCCGATAGGAAGTATACATAGCTATTTACGGTGAATATGTCGATGTGCAGTAGGTCATTTAAAACGCCCCCAATGGCATAGGGGCTTAAAGCCAAGCCAACCAAAAGCTCGCTGATTACTCTAGGATACCCATATTTACTTAATATTAAGCTGACGAACTCGGCCATGGTTATTAAGATTGATAATTCGAGAAGAGTAACGTAAATTACCCCAACTTCAACAGCCATCAGGACGTAGGGAATAGCAGGTATTTATGCATTAGTCATCGCTAAATACATAACTTAATGCCCATTGAGGATGGGTAATAATGGTAGAGCTAGTGGCATGTGTAATCCACTAGGCCAGGTTATTGAATAGTGTTTAACATCTGTTGCCTTTAAAGGTTAGCCACTGGTTCCTTTATGGTAATAGTAATTTTAATTTATAAGATTATAATATTTAATTCTGTAAAATTTCTATTCCTAAAGGACGTAAAGTTTAATAATGGTAAATACGCATACTTGCCATGGGTAAAATTAAGATTGGGGTTAATGTGTGGAGTTACCCATCTTCAATAGGCATTAAGGATATGGTTAAGCACGCTAAGAACGTTGGCTATGACTTATTTGAACCGGCCGTAGATGACAGTGACTTGGAAATCTTAGATTCACCAGAGTTTAGGAGGAGGTGGAGTGAGGTTAAGGAGGCTGCTGAAAGTGTTGGTATTGGTATTGAAACCATAGCCACAGGGCTTTACTGGAAGTACAACATGGTTCTTGAGGACCAGTTTGAGAAGGCAGCCAAGGTTCTTGAGGCCCAGGCCAAGGCCGCAAGCATAACAGGGGCCAAAGTCATACTCCTGGTGCCTGGTGTTGCGGTTCCCGAGTTAAGCTACGGTGAGAATTTGAATAGGGTTAAGGCCGCCTTACTCAGGCTTGAGAAGGTTGCGAGGGATTACGGCATAGTGGTTGGCGTGGAGAATGTTTGGAATAGGCTCTTTGCAAGCCCCCTCGACATGAAGAATCTGTTGAATGACCTAGACCCGAAGGTCTTCGGGGCATATTTAGATGTAGGAAACACGCTGCCCCATAGCCTACCTGAACACTGGATAATGGAGCTTAAAGGTAGGATTGCCGCAATGCATGCTAAGGACTTTTTAGCGGAGCCCAACAGATGCACCTTCGGGATACCGTTCACGGGCAGTGTTAATTGGGGTAGGATCAGGAGGCTCCTAGATGAGGTGGGCTACAGTGGGCCGTTGACAGCGGAGGTACCGCCATATCCAGGCGACCCGTTTAAGGCTGCCGCCGACGCGGCCTCATCGTTAAGGCAAATATTCGGTGGTTGACATGGCAGTTAACCTGGCCATAATAGGAGTTGGGGGGATGGGGGGTAGGCATTTTAAATATGC
>CAYFHR010000065.1:0-6578 GCA_964343155.1 uncultured Thermoproteaceae archaeon
GTAAGCCAAGGAGACCTAAGAAAAGCAATAAACACAATGCAGACTGTGGCCATGACATACGGCAAGATAACCGAGGAGTATGTATACCAGCTTGTTGGCGGATTCTCACCAACGGAGGTTAGGGACGCTATATATGAGGCTGTCTTAGGCGACTTCTCCAAGGCAGTACTAACGTTTAAGTCCATTATAAGGGATAGGGGTATTGACCCAGCCTACGTGATAAGGTTCATACATAGGGAGGTTACTTCAACAACAAGCAAGTTAAACATACCTGAGTTTTCTAAACCTGACCTAATCTACAGGATAGCCCTGAGGCATCATGCAGTTTTAAAGGGAGCCGACGGGTTAACCCAAATATTGGGCCTACTGGCTGATATTAGGAATGTTGTGAAGGGCTCCAGGCAGCCCTAAGGCTTTAACCTCACTGAATCCTGAGCATAACCCTACCATCCCTATCCCTAGACACGAGGGCTTTTAGGGCCTCCTGAACCTCCCCAAGGCCGTACTCCCTATAGACCTTAACCTTAAGCTTCCCTGAACTAGCCATTTTAACTAGGTCGAGGAGTTCCCTCCTGGTGCCTCCCGTTGAGCCAATTATGCTTGCTTCAATGCCGTATAATTGGCCTATGGTTAACTGGACGTCGCCGCCCGTCAATTGGCCGAAGGTCACCAACCTACCCCTCCTACCCAGTAGCCTTAGGCTAATGCTCCAGGTCTCCTTACCGAGCGGGTCTACAACCACGTCAGCCATCTTACCCTCGGAGACCTGGCCCACTAGGTCAATGACCTTATCGGCCGTGGTTACGTAGTCTGCGCCCAGCTCCTTAACCCAACCCTTCCTAGACACAGCAACCACGGTCGCCCCCATTAACTTGGCTAGCTGGACCGCGAACTGCCCAGTATTGCCTGAAGCGCCCATAACCACAACAAGCTCACCCGGCTTAACCCCAGCCAGCCTGAGGGCGTGGTATGATGTTAAGGCTGCTACAGGTAGGCTAGCCGCCAACACCCAATCCACGTTCTGGGGCAGTTTAACCAGGTTCACCGAGGGTACTGTTGCGTATTCGGCCCAACCACCGTTAGTCACTACTCCTACTATGCCGCCGTTCCTACATAGGTGCTCCATTGAAGCTAGGCACATGTCGCATGTGCCGTCGAAAACCCTGCCATAGACGACAACCCTATCCCCTGGGCTGAAGCCCTCGACATGTTCACCAACCTCCTCGACAATGCCTGCGAATTCGGCCCCGGGTATGTGTGGTATTGGCTTAACCCTGAGGCTGGTAACGGTATAGTAGTCTATTGGGTTAACGCCAGATTCAACAACCCTCACTAAAACCTCACGGGGGCCTGGCTTGGGTTTGGGTAATTCAGAAACCTGAAGGTTATCTAAACCACTCCTCTCAAAAACGGCGGCCCTCATAAATGAGGCAGGGTTTAGGCTAAATAAGCGTTATTGCCTGCGTAGCTAATTGCGAATGGCGCATAATGTAGGTTAAGTATGGTTTATTAAGGGTTGGGGGTTGGGTACGTGTGTTGAAGCGCCATGGAGGCTTAATCGGCCTCACTATAGTTATCGTGGCTTTAACAATGGCCTATAGGGCCACGAACAACATGGCTGGGACAACAATACCCCTGGTGGCTAAGTATTACCTGCACTTCAATAGCCTTGAAATAAGCATATTATCTACGCTAACCTCGATAGGCTCATTCATCACCAGCGGCTTCATAAACAGTAGGCTTAACGCCAGGTCCAGGAGGATTGCCCTGGTTTCATCATCAATAGCCTTCGCACTGCTGATCCCAGCCTTCTACCTGTCGACGCCGCTAGACATTTGGCTACTTTCAACCGCACTAGGCCTCTCCATGGGCTTAATAATGCCTAACATAGTCACCTCAATAAGCCTCATAAAGGATCCTTCAACTAGAGAGAGGCTACTAGCCCTATATACGTTGGCCCTAAGTGTAAGCCTCATTCTTGGCCCAGCCTATGAAAGCGCCCTATTGACGAGGTTCAATCTGCTTCAAGTATTCCTACTATTCACGCCCCTAGCCCTCATAGTCCCTTTAGCCTCCGTTAGGTTAAGCTTCGAGGATGAGGCTGGTGGGGGTGGCTTAGTGGGTAGGCCTAGGCTTAAGGATACTTTATCTAGGCTGGGCTTCAAGGTCGCCATATACGTCAACTCGTCCTATGGCCTGCCCTTCGCCGCCTTAATGACCTTTGGGAGCATTTACGCCATTGAGCGCTTCCACGTGGGTTATTCAAGCGCCGTAATGGTGTTTACGGCATTCTTCACGGCGTCGATGCTCTCACGCCTCTACCTATCCCTCACCAGGGTTGTTAACCCTGAACCATACGTAAACCTGTCATACGGCTTAACCCTAATCGGCCTCATATTAGCGTCGCTGGCGCCCAATTGGCCCACCTACGTATTGGCCTTGGCGATACTCGGCATTCCCCACGGGTTAACATACCCCCTATCGCTAATCATCCTCAATAGGTCGTTTAACGTTGGTGAGAGGGGCTATGCGAACAGCGTCTACTTCTCAGTATCCACCATAATAGGTATTGCTTCAATGCCGCTGATAGGCCTCATGGTTAATGAACTTAGGCTTAATGGAGCCCTACTAATCCTATCTGCAGCCAATGCAGCATTCATGGCCCTAACCATGCGTGAGTTTAAGGAGGCTAGGGCTGGTGGGAAGTATCAGCTTGTTGCGGTTGGTGGCTAGAATCTGCCATCCTTAACCTCGTAATGTGTGGGTAGGTTGTATACTGTTCCATTAGCCCTGAGCCAGTGGGCAATCCACCTAATCATCAATTCGACGGAAACCCTCGGGGGTCCAAGGAGCCTATACATCCTGCCTGGGTTGCTTAAAAGCGCGGTATCCTCCTCACTATACTTGAATACGGGCTCCTTACCGAGGAGCTTACCGAACTCCTCAGCAACCTGCCTTACAGATATTACCGGCCCTGTAACGTTTAAGACTAGTGGTGGGTTTTGGGCCAGGGTAAGGCTTCTAATAGCCGCGTTGTTTACATCCCCCTGCCAAATGACGTTGACATACCCCATCCTCAGGTCTATTGGCTCACCCCTAAGCACCTTAAGGGCTATGTCGACTAGTACGCCGTACCTCAGTTCACATGCGTAATTCAGCCTAATGATAACTCCCCTGGTCCCGTATTTAACCATGTAGTGTTGGAAAACCCTCTCCCTAGCCAATGCCGACCAGGCATATTCACCCACCGGGCCTGGTTCAGTATCCTCGGTGGCTCCCCCTGAGGATACGGGGACTAGCGGGTATACGTTGCCTGTTGAAAAGACCACAATCCTGGAGTCCTTAAACCTACCTGCAACCAATGCCGACGTAAGCACGTTGGTTACCCATGTTGCCCCAGGGTCCTCGCTGGTCCCAAACTTCCTACCAACCATGAATATTACGTTTTCGGCGTTTGGCAATGCCTTAACCTGCTCAGGGTCTGTTAAATCAGCCTTAATTACAACGGCCCCGTAGTCCTCAAGCCTCCTAGCCACATCACCCAGCTCAGCCCTGGTGAACCTAGATACTGCATATACCGTTGCCTTAACTCCAGCCTCCCTAAGGCCCCTGGTTAAGGTACCGACCAGCGATGGCCCAATCTTACCGCCTGCGCCAAGCACCATGAAGTCCCCTTTAAGGCTCTTTAACGCCTCAATAGTCTCAGGATATGGCCTTGATAAAACCTCCTCAAGTTCATCAACAGTGTTTATGAGCTCAGGGAACTCCACGGCACTACATGTTGGCTGAGCTTTATTAAAGATATGCATACGTTACCAATGTGGCTAGGTCTAAGCAGGCTATAGCCTAAATGGTAAAAGGATTTTAACCCCCATACGCTATTCCACGGATGTCAAACGCCGCATTACCTAAGGATTTACGCAATGCCCTGCTTAGGGGCCTGGCCATTGTGGCTCACCCGCTTGCCCTTAGGGCCGACAGGTCTATTGATGAGGCTAGGCAGAGGGCCTTAACGCTATATTACCTATCGGCTGGGGCTGATGGTGTAGCCGTCGGCGTTCACACGACCCAGTTTGCGCTCCACGATAGGCCTAGTGACCTGAAGAGGGTCCTTGAAATGGCCTCGGAGGAGGTTGACTACTGCGGTAAGGTGGCTGGTAAGAGGTTTGTTAAGGTTGCCGGTATAGTTGGGGATACTAAGAATGCGGTTGAGGAGGCTAAAATGGCCTGGAGCCTAGGCTACCATGCAGGCCTAGTAAGCCTACATAAACTGGCTGGGCTTAGTGAAGATAAGCTGATTCAACATGTTAAGGAGGTCTCCAGGGAAATACCCGTCTTCGGCTTCTACCTGCAGCAGGCCGTGGGGGGAATTAGGCTTGGGTACAGCTTCTGGAGGAGGCTTTTTGAGGAGGTTGAAAACATTGTGGCGGTTAAGGTTGCTCCATTTAACAGGTACGCAACAGTAGATGTCATGAGGGCCCTGGCCGACTCAGGCAGGGTTGGCGAGATAGCGCTCTACACGGGTAACGACGACTCAATAATAGTTGACCTACTGTCCAGGTACAGGTTCATTGGCAGGAGGGGGGAGGTTGTTGAGGTTAGGATTGTTGGAGGCCTACTGGGCCATTGGGCTTTCTGGACCAGGAGGAGTATGCAGATTTACAGGCTTGTGAAGAGGATAGCTGATGAAGGTTCACCAATACCGCCCGAGCTAATGGCCCTAAACACCCAGGTAACAGATGTAAATGGAGCAGTCTTCGACGCCGCGAACAGCTTCAGGGGCGTTAACGCTGGGATACTTGAAGTATTGAGGAGGAGTGGGCTCGTTGAAGGCAGGTGGACCCTAGACCCAGGCGAGGACCTGTCGCCTGGGCAGCTTGAGGAGATAGACAGGGTCTATTCAACGTACCCGCATCTGAGGGATGACGAATTCGTCAAAGCCCACCTGGATCAGTGGCTTAGGGGTGAGTGCAGGGGCCTTGAGGACTATGCAGACTTGGCGATTGAGGATGTTAGAAAAATGGCGGCTAAGTCACATATTTGACCAGGTAGGGGTTACAAGTATTAGCCATTGGGGCATTCATGAGGATTTGCGTAGTTGGGCTTGGTAGAATGGGTAGGGGTATGGCCATTAACCTGGCCAATAAGGGCCATGAAGTATATGGATATGATGTTGATCAAAGGGCCATAGAGGCAGCGAGGTCAACGGGCAAAATAAACGTCGTCAATGATGTTAAATCCTGCGCCTCAAACTCAGACTACGTAATATTCGCCCTACCCACAGGTAGGGAATCATTGGAGGTGTTGAATAGTATAGGTGGCTTCAGGGGAATTATAATGGATACGACAACGATGGGTATGGGTGAGGTTAGGGAGGTTTTGAAGGTTGTTGAGTCGAGGGGCCTAAGATACCTTTCAATTAGGGTTGAGAGGGGGCCTAGGGATGCTGAGCAGGGAAACCTAATACTCTACGTGGGTGGGGATGAGGGCTTGTATAAGGAGTCCCTAGGCATACTTAACCAACTCGGCACGCCAATATATGTGGGTAGCCATGAGCAGGTCACAGCACTTAAATTAATAAGCAACACAATACTCACGGCAAACACGATAATACTGGCTGAGGTTTCGGCAGTAATACGCAGGATGGGTATTGACCCAGACCTGGTGGTTAAGGCCTTATCCATGGGTGGGGCTGACTCAGCCCAATTAAGGACTAGGCTGCCCTGGATGCTTAAGGGGAATTACCCGGAATCCTTCTCAATAAGGCTGGCTAGGGATGTTATAGATAAGGCCCTTGAATACGCCCAATCCATGGGCATTCAACTACCCATAACAACGCTAATAGATGAACTACTCAGGATAGCTGAAGCCGCAGGATACGGTTCAAGGGACTTCTCAGAAATAGCCGAAATGCTTAAGGTTAATGAAAGGAAGTAGCGGCGCCCACGTAAAGGAAGGATTATAAGTTTCAACATAAGTATAGCTCAATGAGGGAGGAGGCCGAAAAGTGGCTTAAACAAGCCCTTGAAGACTTGTCAACCGCTAAAGACATGATAGCAACCGGCCACTACTACGCAGCGGCGTTCTGGGCTGAGCAGGCTGCGGAGAAGGCCTTGAAGGCGCTGCTCCTACAGGGTGGGAGGGCTATAAGGACCCATGATTTAAACGAGATTCTTGACGTGATAAGGCAGGAGCTTAACCTACCGGTCGATGAAATTAGGCTGGATGCATCTAAGCTCACACCCCACTACATAGTCTCCAGGTATCCCAATGCCGCGAACTCTATACCATACATTTTGTATACTAAGGAGGATGCGGAGGAGCTTGTTAAGAGGGCGGAGAGGGTGATAGAATGGGTAAGGCGAAATCTGCATTGATTAGCCAGGTTGAGATGGTTAAGAGGGCAATAGCGTTCATCAACGATGTTAGCAGGGAGGTTAAGGTTGAGGAAGTCTACGTTGTCGGTTCGAGGGCCAGGGGGGTTACCTCGATACTAGTGATATAGATTTAGTGATAATATCAAGGGACTTTGAGGGCTTAAGCTATAAGCAAAGGGTCGAGAAGCTAAGCAGGTTCTT
>CAYFHR010000066.1:0-6474 GCA_964343155.1 uncultured Thermoproteaceae archaeon
GTCATGGGGCCCGCTGGGATGCATGGTAGGGTTGAGGCTGATGCAGCCATAATAAACTCAGACCTAGTACTAGCCATAGGCACTAGGTTCAGCGACAGGACGGTGGGGGACTTTAAGGAGTTTCAGAGGGGTAGGGTAATCATACATGTTGATATTGATAGGAGCGAGATAGGCAAGAATGTTAAACCTGCAGTGGGTATTGTTGGGGATGCTAAGGCAGTCTTAAGGATGATGATTGATATGCTTCCAAAGGCACTACCCAGGAGCGACTCATTCGTCAGGTGGCTTAGGTCTATTAAGGAGGCCTACGAGAAGTTTAGGGAGTCCACGGATTTGGAGAACAGCTTCGCCCCATGGAAGGTGCTTAAGGCCTTAAGGGAGGTGACGCCCCCTGAGGCCATAGTGGCTACTGGGGTTGGGAGCCATCAAATGTGGAGCGAACTGCACTGGGACGTCTACGTCCCAGGGACCTTCATAACGAGCGCAGGCCTGGGAACCATGGGCTTTGGGCTGCCTGCGGCAATAGGGGCTAAGATAGCTAGGCCTAACGTACCTGTACTCGACATTGATGGCGACGGCTCATTCCAAATGACTATGCAGAACCTGGCTGTTGTAACTGAACGAAACCTACCGGTAATAGTGGTTATCTTCGATAACTCAAGCCTAATGCTGGTTAGGCACTGGCAGATGCTACTATACAATAGGAGGATTATAGCCGTTGACTTCCAGGCAAACCCAGACTTCCTCAAGATAGGCGAGGCCTACGGCATAGAGGGTGTGAGGCCTTCAAACTACGAGGAGTTGAAGGCTAGCGTGGCCAGGGCCATTAGGAATAATGAGCCGTTAATAGTTGATGTCAGGATTGATAGGGAGCAGGACATTGTACTGCCCTGGGTGCAGCCAGGCAAATGGCTTAGCGAGGTCGTATTACCGGAGGGCTTCAAGGTGAACCTAACCTACGGTGGTGAACCATGAACACCCATGAACTGAGGATACTGCTTATAAACCAGGGGGAGGGCATAGACCCCCTCGTGAGGGCATTGAACATTGTGAGGAGGGGTAAGGTTAAGGTGAAGTCCATCAACGCGGCGTTCAACGGGGAGTACATTAATGTGAAGGTTATTGTTGAGGGGCCTGAGGATGAGGTTAACTGGGTCTGCAACAAGCTAAGTAAACTATATGACGTTGCTGAAGTGTCTTCAAGGGCAATTCCCGTTGAGGTAGGTTTACAGAGGGTGGTTACCAATGGCTAAGATATATAGGGAGCAGGACGCAGACCTATCGGAGGTTAAGGGGCTTAGAATAGCCGTACTCGGCTACGGCATACAGGGTAGGTCCTGGGCATTAAACATGAGGGACAGCGGCCTAGACGTAGTAGTGGGGGTTAGGAGGGGTAAGAGCTGGGACCTGGCGCAGCAGGAGGGCTTCAGGGTCTTTGAAGTCGGCGAGGCCGTTAAGCAGGCCGACGTAGTTGCAGTACTACTCCCAGACATGGTCCAGCCCAAGGTTTGGTCTGAGGAAATTGCGCCAAACCTCAAAGGTGGTTCAACGGTAATATTCGCCCACGGCTTCAACATAAGGTTCGGTTTAATAAAGCCCCCAGGCAACGTAGACGTAACCCTACTAGCCCCCAAGGCGCCTGGCAGGGCCGTTAGGGAGGAGTACCTTAGGGGTAGGGGGGTCCCGGCATTGGTTGCAGTCCACCAGGACTACACTGGAAGGGCCCTGAGGAGGGTTTTGGCGGTGGCTAAGGCCAATGGGTTCACTAGGGTGGGTGTAATTGAAACAACCTTCGCTGAGGAAACTGAAACAGACCTAATAGGTGAGCAAACAGTCCTGGTTGGGGGCTTACTGGAGCTTTTGAAGAAGGGGTTTGAGGTAATGGTTGAGTTAGGCTACCAACCCGAGGTGGCATACTTCGAGGCAATAAATGAAGCCAAGCTGATAATGGACCTGATATGGGAGAGGGGCTTCATGGGGATGTTAACAGGGGTCAGTGAGACGGCCAGGTACGGTGGATTAACAGTGGGGCCCTTCGTGATTGATGAGTCTGTTAAGGAGAGGATGAAGAAGGCCGCTGAGAGGGTTAGGAATGGTGAATTTGCGAAGGAGTGGGTGCAGGAGTATGAGAAGGGTATGCCGACGCTTAAGAGGCTCCTAGAAGAGGTTAGTAGGCATCAGGCTGAGAGGGTTGGTGAGGAGTTGAGGAGGATGATGAGGGGTGGTTAAGGTGCCGTTGACGTTAACCGAGAAGATTTTGACGAGGGCCTCAAATAGGAGTGAGGTAACGCCGGGGGAGGTTATTGAGGTGTCCGTAGACATAGTCGCCTTCCACGACTTGACGGGCCACCATGTTGTTGAGGTCATGGAGAAGGCGGGTAAGGTTAAGGTATTTGACGTAAATAGGCTCGTGGTGGCCTTCGACCACCTAGCCCCACCGCCAAACGAGAGGGCTGCCGAAATCCAGGTTAAGTTGAGGAAGTTTGCAAGGTCCTTCAACCTACCAATATTCCACGACGTTGGGGATGGCATACTGCACCAGCTCCTCCTGGAGAAGTATGCCCTACCTGGGCAGGTCATAATGGCTGCCGACAGCCACACAACGACAGCTGGGGCTATTGGGGCGTTTGCGCAGGGCCTTGGCGCAAGCGACATAGCTTCAATAGTTATTTTAGGGAAGACATGGCTAATGGTCCCTGAATACTTCAAAATTAGGCTGATCGGCAGGCCTGGGCTAGGGGTCTATGGTAAGGACGTTGCACTGCACATACTCTCAGCCTTCAAGGCTGAGGGGCTTAACGGTAAATCCGTGGAATTCCACGTCGATGAACCAAAGGCCTTCCCAATGGACTACAGGGCCACGGTATCCAACATGGGTGTTGAATTCGGGGCCGACGCAGCAATATTCATACCCGATGAAGAGACTGTAGCCTACCTTAAAGAGAGTAGGGGCATTGACGTTAAGCCTATTAGGCCTGACGAGGGGGCTAGGTATAGTGATGAATACGACATAGAGTTGAATAGGCTTGAACCACTTGTAGCAGCCCCACACAGCGTAGATAACGTTAAATCAATCAGCGAGGTTGAGGGTACTGAAGTGGACTACGTCTTCATAGGCTCATGCACGAACGGCAGGTTAAGCGACCTTGAGGTCGCCGCCAGGATACTTAAGGGTAATAGGGTTAAGGCTAGGTGCGTTGCAATACCGGCATCCAGGAGCATATTCATTAAGGCGCTTGAGGCAGGCTACATAGATGCCTTAACTAAGGCGGGATGCGTAGTAACATACGGCACCTGCGGCCCATGCCTAGGGGGCCACTTCGGCGTACTGGGGCCAGGAGAGGTTGCGGTATCTACAGGTAGTAGGAATTTCAAAGGTAGAATGGGGTCGCCTGAAGGAATGGTCTACCTGGCAAACGCCGCGGTGGCTGCAGCGGCAGCCCTTGAGGGCAGGTTAACCGACCCCAGGAGGTATTTAAGGCAATAGCAACAATATTTAAATATATAGATTAGTTAGGCATCCAATGTATGCCGTAATACTGGCTGGGGGGTTTGGTAAGAGGCTCAGGCCGCTGACAGACGATAAACCTAAACCCCTAGTTGAGGTTGCGGGTAAGCCAATATTGATGTGGCAGATTGAGTGGCTTAAGAGGCAGGGGGTTACAGACTTCGTACTGGCCGTGGGCTACCTGGGAGGTAAAATATTCGACTACGTGGGCGATGGCGCACACCTGGGGGTGAGGGTTCACTACAGCGTTGAGAGGGAGCCCCTTGGAACCGGGGGCGCTATTAAAAATGCCTTAAGGTTTGTTGAGGGGGATACATTCATTGTGGTTAACGGCGACATATTAACCAACCTGTCCATATCAAGGCTTGTCGAGAGCCTGGGCGGCCATGTAATAGGGGCTATAGCCCTAACACCCCTAAGAAGCCCATACGGCATAGTTGACGTAAATGAGGCAGGTAACATTGTTGAATTTAGGGAGAAGCCAACACTACCTTATTTAATAAATGCAGGCGTCTACGCCTTCAAAAAGGACATAGCATCATACCTACCTGACAGGGGCGATATTGAGGTTTCGGCATTCCCAAGGCTTGCCAGGGAGGGTAGGCTTAAGGGCGTTAAGTACCTTAAGGCGTATTGGAAGTCCATAGACACGATTAAGGATCTTGAGGAGGCTGAGAAAACGTTAAATGAACAGGACGTATTCTCGTCAATAATTGAGGAGTAGCATGATTAGCGAAGTCATTTCGGAGGCATTGAAGCTGGTTAAGCCGAGTAGGGAGGAGGAGGAAGCATTGATGAAGGCTGCCAACGAGGTGATTAAGGTTTATGATGAGGGGCTTAGGGAAATGGGCGTTGAGGCAGAGGTGACGCTCCAGGGCTCAGTTGCTCATGGAACATGGCTGCCCGGCGACAGGGACATAGACGTATTTGTCGTGTTGCCTAAGAGTGAGGAGAACCTGAAACTTATCACAAGCGGTAAATTTGCAGAAGCCCTAGCTAAAATAGCCGAGTCGAGGGGCATACCGTGGGCCATGAGGTATGCGCAGCATCCCTACATAACGTTAAGCTATAGGGGCTTCCAGGTCGACGTAGTCCCCTGCCTAAGGATTATGCCTGGTGAAAGGCCATTAACGGCCGCGGACAGGACTCCACTACATACAATGTACCTTAAAGATAGGTTAAGTGGCCTTAGGGACGATGTTAGGCTCCTTAAACTGTTTATGAAGGGTATTGGGGTTTATGGGGCTGAAATCAGCGTGCAGGGGTTTAGCGGATACCTGGCTGAACTACTGACAATAGCCTATGGGGGCTTCCTGAATACGATTAAGGCAGCCTCAACCTGGATACCCTACAGGGTTAGGATAGTTATTGAGGGGCGTGGGGCTAAGGTGCCTAGGAGCCCCCTCATAGTGATAGACCCCGTTGACCCACATAGAAATGCCGCGGCTTCAGTATCCCTTGAATCAATGGCCACCATGATTGCTGCATCTAGGCAATTCCTGAAGAAGCCCAGCCTAATATTCTTCAAGAGGGGTGAGGCATCATACGAACCCAGGTATACGCCTCCTGTGGCCGTGGTTTACGGTGAATACCCCAGGAATCTAGCTGAGGACATTGCGTGGGGCCTATTGAGGAGGATACTCGACTCCGTCAATAGGGCATTGCCAAAATTGGGCTTCAAGATATATAGGGTAGGCGCATATGCTTCACAGGCCCATGTCGCCTTAATGGTTATGGTTGAGGAACATACGTTAACAGAATATGAGCTCCACGAGGGGCCTCCCGTATGGAGTAGCGCCTCTGAGGAATTCCTAAACAAATACGCCTCATCTAACAATGTCACGGGGCCGTTCATAAGGGATGGGAGGTGGTTTGTAATTAGGCCCCGCAGGGTTGTAAACGTCGTCGACGCCATTAAGGCCCTGTTAAAAACCCTTAAGCAGGATCCTGTGAGGGACGCCTTATTGAATGGATCCTACGTAGTTGTTGATGGTTTAGGCTCCTTAGGCAACATGCCTGGCGACGTCGCAGCCGGCGTTAGGCCATTCATCCTTTCAAAACCCCACTGGCTCACCGGCTCTTAGCATTAACAACATTTTTAACATACATACCCCTGGTGAACCTCTCATGGAAGCTCAACTCAACGTGCCTTAAATCAAGTGCCGTGAACCTAGCGCCGCAGTATGGGCATGAGCCGCCAGTCCTCTTAACCAATATCTCCCAAATATCCTTATATGGCCTAATCCGCCTCAACACTAAAACCACCCTGCCGCAGCTTGAGCAGTAAAGCACTATAGCCATTGATGCTGCCGCCCGCAGCCATATATAAGGATATCGTTGCGCCAATCCATATTATCTATGTTTATATATTTTAGATAATGACGCTTAAGTTTAACTGTGTTGGCGGCTGCTTTGCGTAATTTACCAGTTTGTGCATGATTAATGTGCCTTAAGCATCCCTTACAAACATATTATAAGAATAAAACTTTTAAGTAGGTTAAGGTTGAATAGATACCCATGGGTAGGGTTGGCTTAGCACTAACCCTAGTGGCATTGATAGTGGTGGCAATGGGGCTTACTGCATATGCCCAGGGAAGCCTAACAGTTAATGCAACAAATCCACTAGGCACAATTCCGGCCGGTGCCCTGATAGAGGTTATTGTTGCTGAACCAGTATACAGCGTCGGCACCACCCCAATAGGTACTCCTGCGGTCAGCTTCATCGCCTTTAAACAGGTGTACATGGCTAATTACACGATACCGCCCAGCGGCATTGTCCAGACGCCCATATTGCCGATAAGCTTCGTCAACTATACCTTGGTTAAGATAATTGCGTTGAATTGGATGGGCGTACCCATAGGCAACTACTCGCTGAGGCAATACGTATTGACTACCGTTAACTACTCAGCACCCCTCCAATTCATAGTCCCTGCAGGGGCCCTTAAAATAACCCCAGCACTAGCCCC
>CAYFHR010000067.1:0-6317 GCA_964343155.1 uncultured Thermoproteaceae archaeon
TTGCGTAGTTGAATGTAATCTCCCTAATCCTATCCACCAAGTCCTCATAATTCATCAGCAACATGGGCCCTACGGAAATTAGCATCCCCCTAAACCTCTCATCATACTCCCTAAGCCTTCTAAAGCCCTCACCAGTTAGTTTAACCTTAACGAAGCCCCTATCATTATATAGTTCAACTATGCCCCTCCTCTTAAGTTCACTAATGCTCACCCATACTGCGTTTGAATACCATGGTGGATATTCGTAGGTTATGCCGAGGTGGTTTCTGAGGAGGTACAGTATTAGCATTATCCTTATGAGCTCCATATTGAAGTACCTTAACATTACCATGATTACGAATCCCACGTCAATGCTGGGCGCCTTAAGGCCCATGGTTAGGCTTCGCCACTGTGCTTTATGACGATTTCCACGCGGTAAGGTTCATTAATAGGTTCTAATGCTTAAAGGCGTGAAGTACCTGGTTGTTAGATGCCCAAGATGCGGTATGCTGTCTGCGGTTAGGCTTGGGTCTTCAAGGCACCAATGCCCCTACTGCGGACTTGTATTTACGGTAGACGAATCGACAATCGTGGCTAAGGCTAATAATGGGAGGGAGGCCAGGGAAATTATACTTAGGCTTTCAGCCAGCCCAGGTAAGCATGTTAAACGCCTTTAGGGGGTTAAGTGACTTAATATCCAAACAGAGATTTATTCCTCATTACCCTAAAATATGTTAATGTCGTCTGGAGCCAAGGGTTCCATAAAAAATATTGAGGAAAAGAATGGTGGTTCGGCAACGGGGGCAGTGGTGGCTGCTATTAGGATTCTTAACAGGGGCTTTGTTAGGTATGCCCTAAAGCTCATGATGAAGGAGGTTGAGTTTAATGGTGAGAGGAAGCCGCTGATGGAGTGGGTCCTCGCATCGTATGCAACTGGCCAGGAGTGCCCAACGGTAGCCCACTTCTTCCTACCCTTCGTTAAGGCTGGGTTTAAGCTAATGTCAGCCTACCTGCATGCGGATGAGGATGCTATCAAGGAGCTTTTAAGCGACCCCGCAGTTAGGAGGGGTATTGTAACCACCCTTAAGGGAATTGCACTATATGGAGTTACGACGCCCCAGAAGCTACCTGCACCATTCTTCATAGTGTGGAATTTCACAAACCTATGCAACCTTAGGTGCATACACTGCTACCAGAATGCAGGTAAACCCCTACCAAATGAGTTGACTAGGGAGGAGAAGTTCAGGGTTATTAAGGAGCTTGATGAGGCTGGCGTACCTGCAATAGCCCTATCTGGTGGTGAGCCAACAATACACCCAGACTTCATACCGGCCGTCGAGGAGATGAATAGGAGGGGGTTCTACATAGCCATAGCGACAAATGGCTTAACATTAGCAGATGAGGAGTTCGCAGCCAAGCTTAAGAAAATTGGCGTGAGGTATGTTGAAGTAAGCGTAGATGCAGCAGACCCGGCGGTCCACGATAAGTTCAGGGGTGTCCCAGGAGCCTGGGAGAAGGCTGTTAAGGGTGTTAAAAACGCGTTGAAGTATGGGCTGAACCCGGCGATAGCCTTTACAGTAACTAAAATGAATATAGATGAGGCATATAAGATACTTGACCTGGCCCAAGAAATAGGGGTTAGGAGGGTTGTCTTCTTCAACTTCGTACCGGTCGGGAGGGGTAAGGAAAACCTATACCTTGACCTGGACCCAGATGAGAGGGAGAGGTTCCTGAGGGATATTTACAGGGAGATGAAGAGGAGGAAGCTTGAGATAGTGAGCACGGCACCATACTACGGCAGGGTTGTCAACCAGATGAGCGCAGGTGAGGATGTATCGCCAACGCACTTCGTCGTTGCAAATGACCCTGTTACGAGGGAGTTAACGGAGTTTATCGGTGGATGCGGCGCAGGCAGGACGTATGCAGCCATAGAGCCAGATGGCACGGTGACCCCATGCGTATTCCTACCATACCCAGTTGGCAACCTTAGGGAGAAGAGCTTCTGGGATATTTGGAATGACCCATTTTTCGAGAACTTCAGGGATAGGAGTAGGCTTAAGGGGTTCTGCGGCCAATGCCCATACAAACTCATATGTGGGGGGTGTAGGGCTAGGGCATATGCATACTACGGCGATGTGACAGCCCCAGACCCAGGATGCATATATAATTCAAAGGAGTGGGCTAGGATTAAGCAGGAGCTCGGGCTAATGGATAATAAGATTAAGGTAACTATAAGGCTTTGAGACCCTCCATGAGGGTCCTCTTGGCGGTGCCCCCCGGCATTGAGAAGCTTGAATTATACAAGGTCCTAGGCCTAAGGGCACCGCCACTTGGGTTAGCATGGATAGCGGCAGTGCTTGAGAAGGCTGGGCATAAGGTTAGGATAATTGACTCGCCGACTGAGGGTATTGACCTGAAGACCTTCATTAACGAGGTTAAGTCATGGAGCCCTGATATTGTTGGCATAACTGCACTAACCCCAACAATATATAAGGCATATGATACGGCCAAAGCCATTAAGGAGTATGATAGGGACCTACCCGTAATAATGGGGGGCCCCCACGTAACGTTCATGTATGAGGAGGCCTTGAAAAACAACGTCGACATAGTTGTTAGGGGTGAGGGCGAGTACACGACCTTAGAACTAGTCAACACCATTGAGAAGGCTGGCCTTAACCCATCAGCCCTCAGGGAGGTTAGGGGCATAGCATATTTAGACAGGGGTGAGGTCATAGTTACTAAGGATAGGCCACCCGTAAGGAACCTTGATGAGTTACCATTCCCTGCAAGGCACCTCCTACCAATGGATAAATACACCCTCTTCGGTAAGCCAATAAGGATAATCCACATGATGGCTAGCCGTGGATGCCCATATGGGTGCACTTTTTGTTCAACATCATACTTCTGGGGTAGGCTTGTGAGGTATAGGTCCGCTAAAAATGTTGCAGACGAATTGGAGGAAGCTGTGAATAAATATAAGACAAACATAATAGTCTTCACAGATGACGAATTCACACTAGGTAAAAGGTTCGTATACGAATTTTTAAACGAACTCGATAGGAGGGGGCTTGAAATAAACTTCTCATGCGGCTCTAGGGTTGATACAATGGATAGGGACCTGATGAAGGCCCTCCTTGAACACGGATGCACAGCCCTATACTTCGGTGTTGAGTCGGCTAGCCAAGATACGTTAAATAGGATTGGTAAGAGGATTACTGTTGAGCAGGCCGTTAGGGTTTTCCAGTGGGCACATGAATTAAAGGTGAATGCAGTAGGATCCTTCGTCATAGGGTTCCCGTGGGAGACGCTCAACGACATGAAGGATACCGTCAAATTGGCTGTAAAGCTAGACCCATCATATGCCCAATTCACCATAGCAACGCCATATCCAGGGACGCCTCTGTATTACCAGGCCGTTAGCGAAAATCTGATTGAGGATTGGAACTGGGAGCATTATACAACGCTTAGGGCTGTTATGAGGGGTTACAAATTTACTAGGAGCCAGGTTGAGAAAATGCTGGCATATGCCTATAGGGCCTTCTACCTTAGGCTAGGCTTCATCATGAGGGAGGTTAAGGAGGGGAGGCTGTCAACCATAATAACGGCGATTAAGAATACTTTAGTACCCTGGTTCGTCGAGAGGCTCCTTAGGAGGGATTAGCCCTCCTCATCCACATTACCCTTAATCTCCATTAAAATCCTTCTGGCAGGCATGATGCCGTGAATGAACTCCCTCTGGGATATGTTTAATCCAAATATGTTCATTAACCTAACCATCGCATCAACCCCACTCACGTTAACTGAACTGGACTCAACGTAGTCGTGTATGAAGTCGAGTATCTTATCTACGTAGTCTATACCGTTAAGCTTAGCAATCCACATTACGGCATCCATCACATTAAGCCTAACCAGATTCTTACTTAAAATTCTAAATACCAAATATAGGTATAGTAGCTTAACATTGCTTACGGATGTGCACTGAATTATTTTGCAATCATCCTCACTCACTACGTATCCCTTGTAAAGATTTATCGTGCCCTTTGCCACAGATACCTTCAGGTATGCTGAAATGCTTTTATATTTGAATATTTCAATTGGCCCATTAAGCTTCCTGTACGTCCTTAATACAGCCCTGTAAAGCCTATATACCTCATCCCTCCTACAGCCCCTTAGCACCAGTGATGATGTAGACATTAGGGGTAGCCCCATGCATCCTAAGCCCATTGATAGGCAGAACTTAACCCTCTCATGTATAATGTGGAGTATTAAGTGCGTTAAATCATACTTGTCAATAGGGCATTCTTCCTCATTAAGCACCTTATAATCCACACTACACTATTTAGAACCCTAAATATAAAACATACCCTAGTGAGAATATTTTGCATTAACGTAGGCCCGTTACTTTAGCTGCATTTAACAACAAGCCTAGGTTCCATTAATGTGAATGAGAATGCGTCAACAACATCACCCATTAGGCCGAACCTCTCCTTAACAATCTCCCTTAACTGGGAGGCCTCTGTTTCATCGACAATACCTACATAGCCTGCTAGCCTACATAGATTCGTAAATATGCCTGTTAGGCCACTTCTAATAAAGCCATCACCTACGTGGATTCCGTGAACCTTAATCTTCATTAGCCTGACAAATGCTACGAACTCTGCTAGGGATAGCGTCGCCCCTACTAATGGCGTATTGTCATAGGCTATTGCTAATCCAATATGCTCTGAGCCGTAGTCCAAACCAACCTTAACCAGGCCGGGGTCAGTAAGCCTAATTATAGCTGAGGCCACGTCGGTAATTACCTTAACCCTATCGTAATCCCTATCCAGCTTAACGCACCTCCCTACACACTCGTAGTTAACGTAGTAGTCCAGTATTGCTAGGTCTTTGCCTAATGCTGAGCTTAAATCGTCAGCGAACATCAACCTTACACCAGGTAGCATTGCCCTCAAGTCCTCATATATCATGCGCCTCCCAATGAAGCCTACCTCAAAAACCACCACTTTAAATGTCCTTAAGTGGTTTTTAACGTTACCCGCGGCGCAATAGCTTTAAGCCAAATTCTAGGCTATTAAACGTGGCTGAGGCTAGGATTAGGAAGTTTACTAAACATATTGCGGACCTGGGTATTGACGCATCCCTAATAACCTCCAGGGTTAATGCCGCCTACTTGACGGGCCTATTAATTGAGACCTATGAGAGGTTCAGCAGTGTCGTAGTGTGTAGCAGTGGCGAATACGCGTTAATAGTGCCTAAGCTTGATGAGGAGAGGGTACGTGGGTTTAGGGCATTCACGTATAGTGATGAGGAGGGGCCTGCTAAGGCTTTAAGGAATGCGCTTGGCACATGCGGTAACGTTAAGGTACTGGGTATTGAAGGTTCAATGCCCATTAGGCACCTTTGGCTTATTGAAAAGATCCTGGGAAGAACCGAATATAAGCCCATTGACGACGTCTTATCATCTTTAAGGTCGGTTAAGGATGATGACGAGGTGGCCAAGATAAAGGTGGCTGTAAAGGCTATTGAGGATGCGATAATCGATACAATAGAGAACTTCCTTAAACCCAACGTAACGGAGGCTGAGGTTTCAAGCCATATCGCATCAATACTGATGTCTGAGGGTTTAGAGCCAGGGGACATACTTGTCCAGTCAGGCCCAAACACAGCAATACCCCATGCCAAACCAAGCAGGAGGAGGATTAACAAGGGCGACGTTGTAGTGATTGACGTATCGGCTAGATATGAGGGCTACTTCGGAGACTTAACGAGGACTGTAGCCCTGGGAGAACCACCTAGGGAATACTTGAAGATATACAGTATTGTTAAGGAGGCCCACGACGAGGCTATTAGGAGGGTTAGAGAGGGGGCCACTGCGGGTGAGGTTGATGAAGCTGCAAGAAGCGTAATAACGCGCGAGGGCTATGGTAGCTACTTCATACATAGGACGGGCCATGGGCTAGGCCTTGAGGTTCATGAGGAGCCATACATAGTTAGCGGCAGTAACTACAGGCTTGTTAAAGGAAACGTATTCACAGTGGAGCCGGGCATATATCTGCCTGGGTTATTTGGGGTTAGAATTGAAAGTGACGTGGCCGTGGGGCAGGATCCAATAATACTTGATAAATATTTCCCAGATCCCGTTAAACATCTTTAATTAACGTAACCCTATTTAAACCATCAACCTTATCAACCCTTACAATACCCATATCGGCGAGCTTCATCACATGCCTCCAAAGCGTAGTCTTAGGAATACCGGTTAACTGCTGCAGCTGGGATTGGTAAAGTACACCACCATACCTCTTCAACGTATTTACAATAACTCTATCAACCTCATCTAA
>CAYFHR010000068.1:0-6285 GCA_964343155.1 uncultured Thermoproteaceae archaeon
TCGGCGGATTCTTAACATCAGGCTCAGCCTCAATAATCTCCCTAAGCCTATCCCCAGACGTTATTGCCTGCTGTATGAATGGTATTATGTTGCTTAAATTGTTTATAGGCCCGTAGAACTGGGCCATGTATGATACGAAGGCGGTCAACGTACCCAGCTCTATTGTTCCGGCAATGACCTGATTACCCCCAATCCACCATATGGCCACCGTCGATAGTGCTGTTAAAAAGCCTATGAGGGGCCAGTAGCCGACATTCATCTTAGTTACGTCGACCTGGGCCTCGTAAAGCCTATTGAGCATGTCGCCAAGCCTATTAACTTCAAAATACTCCCTCGCGAAGGATTTGACGACGTTGAAGTTAGGTATCGTATCCGACAATGCGCTAGTAACCTCAGCGCTCCTCCTCCAATTCCTGTGGTAAAGCCTGTGGGCCCTCCTACGATACCTAATAACCATGTATATTATCAGCGGTATCGGGGCCAGGATGTATAAGGCCAGCCTTGCATCCATGGAGAATAATATTACCCCAATGCCGATTAGGGTCAGTAGGTTAACTATCAGGGTTGGTAGGCCCCAAACCATGAGCCACTGGGTATTTCCAGCATCATTAGTTAGCCTAGACAATATCCTACCTGTAGACACCCTATCCACAAACGACGACGACAGCTCCATAACCCTCTCAAAAACCCTATACCTAAGGTCATTGACAACCCTCTGCCCAGTCGTGTTAAGTATGTAGTTTTGCGCTATTGAAAGCCCCGTCACCGCGGCATATGAGCCTATTAGTATTAGCGTCAACTTAATGAATAGTGAATATGGGTGCGTTTTAGATAGGAAGACTTGGTCTATTAATATTTTAAGTAGGTATGGCGGAACTAGGTTAAGCATAGCTATCGCTATAGATAATGCAACACCTATAGCCAACCTACGCCAGTAGGGCCTCATAAACCTGAAGAGCCAGATTAAGGTATTAACAGCCTTCCTACCCTGCCTAACCTCACCCGGAACATACCTGAACCCACCCCCACCCCTCCTTAGATTCACCAGGTTTGCGAACCTACTCATTTCGGCGAGTTTAGATTTAGTGAAGTATGCTGCCTCAACCTCCCTACCATCCCTATACCTGAGTATTAACTTACCTATACCTATACCGTCCTCAACCATTACTGCCTCAACCTGGTTAAGGTCATAGGTCTTTTCACCAATGGCTATCCTCCCATCATCAGTTAGGCATATTTTAATCCTGCCGTATTTCAAATTTTCATCTAAATCAGCCTCGGTCTCGGCAATACACCCCATTAGGGATCAGGCTGAAACCGTTAATAAAACCCATTTAATAAACCCTACTCTTCGTAAAACAATTTACATTAAAACACCATTGACCTATTCGAAATACAAAATATTAAATAGACATAATTCCATCTATTCTTTTTTATTTAACAAATCTTCAGCGGTATTTAGTATTAGGTTTGTTGGGTCCTCAAGCCCCTTAACTAGGCCAACCTTACCCATTTTGAGGCCTTTGGCTATGGCGTTTAAGAGGCCCTTTGGCCTGGCCCTTATTAACGGTGCACCATGTTTAATTATGAACCTGTCCGTGTAGTATGTTTCAGGGAAGTACGATACTGCAGGTGTCCCTAGGAGGGCTGACTCCACGGCGAATGTAGAACCCCCAGTCACCACTAGGCTTGCATAGTAGGCTAGCTGTAGCCCGTCAACCGGCCTATTGGGTATGATTACTTCACCCCTCTTAACCTGTTCACCGAACCTGGCCTCAACAGCCTCCCTCTGGTGGCTATACCTCGGGAATACAACCACCTTAAAGCCCCTCCTTAACAGTAGGCCTATTGCATTTAACCCAACCTGCAGTTGGTCGCCGAAGCTGTAGTATGATGCCCTACTTTCCTCAAACCTGAAGACTACGTAATCCCCCTCGATGCCTAAGGCCTTCACATGGCTTTCATCAGGCCTAAACCTATACACCCACATTACCTCAAAGACGCCGTTAAACGTGATTAACTTACCCTCATCGCCATGAGGTATGTGTGCTAGGATCCTCCTCCTAGGTATCGCCGATGGCGCTATTACCCTGGATGCCAGGGGTAGGGTTAGCCTATTGACGTGGTATGCGTGGGCCGTGTCGGTCAGCGCTATTGATGGTTTACCTAACCCGAAGGCAACCCTGAAGGCGTCGGGTGAGGTTAATGAAATATGTATATCAAAGTCGCCCACGGTGTTGAGCAGCATTAAGCCCCTCTCAAGGCTCTTAACAAGTTTAGACCTGGCATCCTCGCCATGCCCGCCAATGCAGGTTGCATTAACACCATAGAGGCTTAATACAGGGTATGTGTAGTCGTAATCCCTGCAGGTTATAACGTATTCAAAACCCCTCCTGGCAGCCTCAATGGCGAGTATTGAAGCTATCCTAGCCTGCTTAGCAGTCAGTGCATCCAGCCAAATTCTCATCGGCCCCAACTAGGCCTATTGATTATAAGGTTTCCCACGGCCTAATACATGTGTACAGTCCCTTCAACCAGCACCTTCCTGAAGGCGTAGTTGACCGTGGCTACGCCTATGGCCAGGTAGGCTGCGGACAATATGGCTAATGGCCACAGCAGCGGTATTATTCTGGCTAAACCATAGCCCATGAGCATACTGTCCCTTAATGCCGACAATGCCCAGGTTATCGATAGTGCGTAGCTAATGTCCTTAAGCCACTGGGGCAGTATCGATATTGGGAAGACCACGTTACCAAGTATGTTGCTTGCAATCGATGTGAATAATGCTACCGGGTTACCCTGCTTAACAATAAGTATGACGGCCCCGGCTATCAGGTTTAGGCCTATTATAGAGGCCATGTATAGTAGGAGCGCTACCGAGGTGGCTAGTACGTTTACATGGTATGCAACCCCAAGGCCCATGCTTATGAGCAGGACAGTCACTGTACTTATGGCATTTATAACGAAGCCCCACACGGTGGAGTACATCATTAGGCTCATTGGGCTTAACGGGGCTGCAAGCTGATACTCTAAGGTGCCCATCAACTGCTCATTCCTAATCCTACCAGCCAGCGTCGTGACAGCTGCCGAGAAGTATCCCTGGAAGGCTATGCCTATGGCTGCGAATGCGGTATAGTTGTAATCTACCAGCGCCGACATTCTGGCTATACCGAAGGTTAGGCCTATGAAGTAGTAGAGGAAGATTGGTATGGACCAGCTTATGAAATTCAACACGACCTGCGTCTTGTAGCTTATCCAAACCTTAAACCCCCTAATAACCATGAATGAGTATAGCCTATCTAGGGCGCCCATAAGGGCCTCACCACTCACCCCTCCTCCTATCGAAAACCCTCTCAAACCTCCTGGCATTTTGATCTGCGTAGGCCTGCGCAATCTCGACATTGATGTCGACAACCTTCACAGCCCCATCCATTGAGGCTAATTTAGATATTAGGGTGTTGAACTCGTCCATTGTGGCGTAGATTACGCCACCCCCATCCATGGGCGTTACCCTAAATCCACTAAGCCTAGATACGTCACCCTTTACGAGGACCTTGATTATCTTTAAGGCTGGCTTCTGGTCTATAACCCTCCTATTCAGGTATATTACCCTGTCGGCAAGCTCAATCTCCTGGGGGTCATGGCTGGCTATGACTATGGTCTTCCTACCCCTAAGCCTCCTAATGTACTCCAACACTATGCCCTTCCCATCAACGTCTATTCCGCTTGTCGGCTCATCCAGCAGCAGTATGTCTGGGTCATGCATCATAGCCCTAGCCAACTCAAGCCTCCTCATCATGCCTGTACTATATGTTGCAACCCAGTCATTAGCCCTGGCCTCTAGGCCAAACTCCCTGAGGAGCTCAATAGCCCTAGCCTTAGACTCCCTGACAGATAAGCCATATAGCGTCCCGTAAAATACTAGGTTATCTAGCGCAGTCAGCCTCCAGTAAACCCCCCTATCCATGGGCGTCATGAAGCCAACCCTCCTCTTAGCCTCCTTAGTATGCGCATCAAAGCCGTAGACAAGGACCCTACCCCTTGTCGGTAGGAGTATTCCAGCAGCCAACTTAAGGAGCGTTGTCTTACCTGCCCCATTTGGGCCAACTAGGGCTACTATTTCACCATCCCTCACATTGAGGTTAACATCTTCAACAGCTATAATTTTGCCGAAGGCCTTAGTAACATTAATATACATTAACGCGTCCATAAACCGATATCAGTAAACTCCTATTTATAGTTAACCGTTTGTCCCTAGAGGTTCATCCCATGTATTTTAGGGTTGTTTATGGTCGCCTCTAGGGACTTTGCCCTCGTCCACTCCTTCATCGGTAGCACTGCTACCTCCAGGGTGGAGTCATTGGGCCTCGGGCTCAACGGCACGGAGCCCTCATTCACGAGGTGTCTGAGGAGGTTCATGCAGGCAATAACGTCTCGGTCGTGGGAGAAGCCGCATCTTGGGCAGGTCATGACCCTCCCCGCAGAGCGGGTCATTGGGCGAAAACCACAGACTGGGCATGTTTGAGAAGTGTGCCTTGGGTTCACCTCGATAATAGGCACACCATGCTTCTCAGCCACCTCCCTAATCATCTTCACCATACCTCTAAACGATGCTTGATATATGCGGTGTCTAAGTATTGAATTCCCAACACCGTTAATCATATTCTCCTGGGCACGTTTTGGTAGCCTCTCAACAACAATACCATAACCAAGCTCCTTGGCGGTCTTAACAATTATCGAGGCTATCTTCCTCCTCCAGTCAACTTTCCTTTCACGCTCCCTCAGCCTAGACATTGCTCTCCTCCAAATGCTAGACAACGGGAATTTCTTACCATTAATACTAATTACGAACTTCTCCTGAATTCTCCTCCTATGCCTGTGGTAACGCTCTACAACTTTCCTAAGCATTGTCACAAACTTGAACGCCTTATCATCAACCAAAACCGTAACGTTATTCTCATTAACATCAATAGAGATCCAGCCCCTAGGCCTGTATGCCTCCACCTCTTTCTCAAACACAAAATAAACGTAAATCCTCCTCTGCCTATGATCTATCTTCAGCCTGGGCTGGGTTCTCAATCTCCACCCACCATTGATGTATCTCCAGTACTGTTTATGTGGTTGAAGCTCTATGGTAATCCACTCTTTATGAGTAGCTACGCTAATCACAGTATACCCAAGGGGCCTCCACAGGTGGTCGTCAAGCCAGATAGAAATACTTCTAACAATGGGCTTCTCAGTATAAGCCCTACCACGTCTTTTCATCTCCAAGAAGCTCTTAATGCGAGTGGAAGCGTCTTGACAGGCTGTGTGGATGTAGTGCGTTGGTAGTTGAGGGTATTCTTGCCTAAGAACACGATATAGGTGCTTCTTCAAACCAGTAAACGACTTAATATTGTGCCTAAAACCAAACTCCACAAGCCCAACAACCACCTGCCTATACATCCCCTCAAGCTCTCTAAGGATCTCATACTTCCTCTTTGTTAATATAGTGCTAGGCACAACAACAGTTCTCACAACTCTAACCATTCCTCTCGACCTCCTCTAGGAGTCTCCTCATGCCATAGAACTTACCAGCAAATGACGCTACTATTGCTATTAAGTCCTCTACGAGCTCTTGGTACGTATCCTTGGGTTCCTCACCATAGGCAACCTCGATCCTCACACCATACTGTTTAAAGAAGTATTCAAATTTAAATCTCGTGAGCCTATCCTTATAGGTTATGATTACAGCATCCACCTGCCTATTAATAATATAGTTGAAGAGCTTCAATAAACCTCTCCGATTGGTCTCCAATCCACTCACTATATCGCTTAAAACATCTATAATCCTGTATCCCTTAGTGGAGCAGTACTGCGTTAGGTACTGTATTTGCCTTTCAAGGTCTGCCTTTTGGTCCGAAGAGCTGACACGAGCATAGATGACTGCACGTACTTCTCTCATATTCGACTTACCACCAAGAATCCGTTCAACCTCACTATACGGCACTCGTAGTCTATCACTTTGTAGCCTTACAACATGTACTCTACCTTCACGTACCCATTTCTTGAACATCTGGTAATTAATCCCAACAATCCCATAGAACTCCCTGGGCTTCAACAACCTCTCTAGCCTCTCATTATTCAACTATACCCCCTCCAAAATAAAGAACCCTAAACTACCCTAATAAAATGTTTCTACCCCTATGGTTCATGTGGATCGTTAGCATTCAACGTAAGGAGGTTGGAAGTTGTGCTGCATATAGAATATAAAAATATAGAAATAGAAAAACTATTTTATATATT
>CAYFHR010000069.1:0-6216 GCA_964343155.1 uncultured Thermoproteaceae archaeon
TTAGACTAGGGCTAGGTCCCTGAAGTCGTAGGGTGGGTTTATGCCCTTGGACTTGTAGTAGTCGTATTTCTTGCTTAGGAAGTCTATTAAGACGGGGCATCCTTCGTAGCGCCCATCCCTTGGGCACTTGGGGTTGTCGCTATTCATTATTAGGCACATTCCGGTCTTGAAGTCGTAGTGCGGGCACTTCTTGTAGTACCTCTCTATCGACGCCATTATCCTGGAAATCCACCTCTGCTTCGGGTCCTTACTCTTACTAATCCTCCTCTGCTCAAGTTCAAATTCGCTTAAATCCTCGTCATACGACAGTATGAATCACCCTGTAGTCCTTGGTGTAGCCTAGGTTTAATATACCTTTCCACGATGATTAAAGATGCATGTGATTCAACCTGAGTGAGGTTTATAGATTAGCTACATAACAGCCCCTGTGGGGGTTAAGGAGGGTGTGGAACTGCTGAAGAGGCTGCCAACACTGTCTGAGCTGCTCAGCAGAAGCCCTATAGACATGGAGGCTAGGGTTGTTAAGGCTATTAGGGAGAGGGGGGTTTCGTCAATATTGGGTGAGCTTGAACATAAGTTGAAGGGGCTTGGCGACGTTGCATTAGACGTATTGAGCGGATTATCGGTGGGTAGGCACGTCATGATAATGGGGCCTGTTGGCGTTGGTAAGACAACGCTGGCTGAGGAGATTGCAAACATACTAGCCCTCGACGACCCACCCTACATTGAGGTCGCGTGCCACAGCCACATGACTGCAACGGAGCTCACCGGCGATATAGACATAGCTGTGGCGCTGCAGGCAGGCCTAAACCACCCCCTAGCCTACATACCTGGGCCCCTTGTCCTATCCCACGGCAGGATACTAATAATGGATGAGATAAATAGGCTAAACCCATATAGCCAGGCATCGCTGCTGCAGGTCCTTCAAGAACACTACGTCTTCATTAGGGGCTTCAGGATTAGGAGCGACTTCCTCATGATAGCCACCTCAAACCCCAGCGAGTATTCTGGGGTTTATGAGTTGAGCGAGGCCTTAGCCGACAGGATGAAGGTTGTTGAGATAAAGTACCCTGACAGGGACCTGTTGAAGGCTATACTTGAGTGGAAGGCCGATATGGCGGTGAGCCACATGGGCGTTAAAACCCCTGGAATACTCGCCGACATATTGGCCAACTTCATCATGTTGATGACGCAGGACGGCATGGTTGAGGGCTCGCCAAGCATAAGGGCCTCAATATACGCGCTGGCCACAACAATGGCCAGGGCCTGGATTGAGAGGAGGGAGCCTACGCTAAGCGATTTGAAGAGGGAGGTTATTTCAAACATGGCCCACGTCATTAGGGGGAGCTTCTCAAGTGATAGCGAGAAGAGGAACTACATAGCGAGGAGGTTTGACGAAGCCGTCACGGCGACCATGAAGTCCTCCAGGAGGTGATTGAGCTGGCAGGTTTATTAAGCCTGGGGCCGGGGCCAATATTCAATGGGCCAAGGGGCTAAGAGGCAGGACTTGGTAATACCTGGTGAGGAGCTTGGGGTTGAGGAGGAGTATTTGCCGGGCGAAAACGCATACATAGATGATGCAGGCTTCGTTAGGTCAATGGTCCTTGGAGTGGCCTCATGGGACTTGAAGGGCCATACTGTTTCCGTTAAGCCAATATTCAAATACTTCATCAGGCAGAACCAAACTGTATATGGCCTGGTCTACCACTTCCCAAACCCCAGGATAGCCCTGGTTAGGATCTTCGCGCTTGATGTTGAGGGCTCGGTGAAGTTCATACAGCCTGAGACAGGGATACTGCACATATCTAACGCATCCGATGAGAGGCTCCAATCAATATACGATGCCGTTGGGCTTGGGGACCTAGTTAAGGCTAGGGTCCTGTCAAGTAAGCCACCATACCACCTAAGCATCAGGACGCCCCAATTAGGAGTTTTGAAGGCCAGGTGCCCCAGGTGTAGGGCCGTTATAGTTTCCACAGGGCCCTCCAATAGGGTTACTTGCCCAGTCTGCGGCCTTACGTTTAGGAGGAAGATGGGCGAATCCTAATATAGGGTGGTTAACCTAGGCCCTAAATGTGGATTGTCAAATACCCCCACCTGGGGCCTAGGGTTAGGGGTATTAAGGCTAGGATGCTTCAACCAGACCAGTTGAAGAACCTCGTAATGCTGAGCAGCGTTGACGACCTACTTGCCCAATTGTCGCAAACATCATACAGGGCTGCTGTCGAGAAGCTGACCAGGGAGACCCCACCTGGGGTTGCCCAGGAGGCGATTTTAAGCCACGTCTTCGGCGAATTGTACGAAGCCTCATTAACCATGCCCGACGCCGCTAAGGAGGCGTCATTAACCTACCTTATGAGGTATGAGGCTGATAATGTTAAGTCCGTGGCGAGGCTAATGATACTTGGCAAATTTAGCAGGGAGGCCTCGGAAAAGGCCATATCCTGGGTCTTCGAGGATTTGATGGGGAGGAGGTTCATATTTGCGGAACTCCTCAACGCATCGAACCTGGAGGAGCTAGCCTCAAGGGCCCGCCTACTGAACCACCCCACAGCTGAGTATTTGTCTAGGGCCATTGAGCTCTCCAGGGATTACCCAGCGTACGGTGAGGCTATTGTTGAGACGCTACTTGATAAATCCTGGATAGAGCCACTGCTTAAGTTCGACGAACCGATAAAGACCGTTGCGGAGTACATGGCTGATTTCTACAATGTGAACCTGGTGCTGAGGGGTAAGCTGTGGGGCCTACCTCCCCAGCTGGTCGAGGACCTGGTGGTTAAGACTAGGCGCAGTGGGGAGTTTCTGAAGGCCTATGGCGTCGAGGCTCCCAGGATGATTGAGGAGCTGTCCCAGGTGCCTGTAGTTAATGCGGTATTGACGTTGGGCATCTCTGAGCTGAGGGATGTTGTAAGATACCTCCACATAGCCTACTACTCAACCTTCAGGAGGTTTGCATTGGGGATACTTAACGAGGAGACTGAATTCTCGCCAGCCTCAGCGTTGGCAATGGTCCATTTAAGGGACCTTGAGGCCCAGGTAATTTCATCGATATACAATGTTGTTTGGAGTAATGCGGAGAGGGTTGTTAGGGAGAGGATGTACCTGATACTCATGTGATAAAGCTTAAAAAGCGTTATTCAGATCGAACAACGCATGAGTAATGCGGTATGGTATGCCCTGATAGTGGTAGCCCTAGTGGTAGGTATAGCTGTTGGCTACGTAATAGCACCCATGCTGCATAAGCCTGCACCACCTACATCAGCCCCATTTGCAGTGGGTGCAGCTGGCACATTGAAGTTCGCCTTCACGGATATTTTAAATGAAATGCAGTCCCTCTACCCCAGCATCAAGGTTGCGCCCCCCTTCTTCAAGGGTAGTGGTGAGGTTGCGCAGAAGGAGGTTACCACAGGCGTGTTCAGCGCTGTTGCATCTGCAGACACCACAACAATACCCAGCGTCCTGTTTAAAAACAATGTCACAGACTATGAAATTGCCTTCGGGGTAACTCAAATGGTCGTAATAGTCGACTTAAACTCGACGTATGGTAGGGAGGTTTACGACCTTTGGGAGCAGGCCCAGTCCTATCAACCATTCTCAGCCCAGTGGAATGAGACTTGGCGCAAGATCTTCGACATAATAGCCTTCAGCCCAGCTGTGGTAGGGGTTTCGAACCCATTCACTGATCCTTCGGGCTACCAGGCGATATGCGTTGTTAAGCTTGCAGGCCTAACATTCTTCAATAATGAGAATTACCTATTCAACGCAATATACGGTAACTCAAGCAAGTACATTATGAGGAATACTGAGATAGACCTATTGACTCTGATGGAGGCTGGGCAGGTCCAGTTCATATTGTCTGCATACACGAGCAATGCAATACCCCAGACTAAGGAGTATAAGGGGACTGCCTACATTACGCTACCACCCATGGTTAACCTGGGCGACTTAAGCTACGTCAACTACTACCACCTAGTCAACTTCACGTGGAGTGAGCTTGGCGTAACCAAATCCTTCATATGCAACCCCGTGGTGTACACGATAACAATACCTAAAAACGCCCCCAATAGGGAGGCTGCCGTAGACTTCATGCTGCTCCTCTTCAGCCCAATGGGGCAGAGGATACTTGAGGAGAATGGCATAACACCAATAGTGCCAGGCATAGTTTACGGGAACTATAGCTCAGTACCCGCAATACTCAGGGCCTTCACAGCCCCCGTTAGTGAATACCCGCAGTACGCCTCAATATTCCCAGGCTAGGGTTGCGTTAAATGGCGCCCTCTTTAAATCCCCTCCAGGCCTTTTTAATAACCATAAGCCTCGCCCTACTTTCAATACTCATAATCTACCCGCTAATACTCCTGATAATTGTTGGGGGGCCTATGGTTCCCTCAGCCCTTTCGACGGCAAGCTTCGTTAAGGCCATTGAGGCGACTGTGGTTATTTCAACGCTATCCGCGTTAATAGCCATGGTCATGGGTACACCCCTAGCCTACGTACTTGCTAGGTATGAGTTCAGGCTTAAACAGGTCGTAGACTCGATAGTAGACATACCTATAATGATACCCCACGTGATTGTTGGCATAATGGTTGTTTTAGCCTTCGCATACAGGTATGGCCTCGGCCCATTCCTCAAGGCCCACGGCATAGAGTTCGTGAACACGCTGTGGGGCGCCACTGCAGCCGTCGCATTCCTCTCATCGACATATTACATAAGGGTTGTTGAGGCTGCCATAAGGATGATAAACCCTGAAATGGAGCTTGTAGCAAGGACCCTTGGGGCATCCTGGGGCAGGATGTTTACTACGCTGATCCTACCGAAGATTAAGAGGGCTATTGCCAACGGGGCGCTGCTTTCATGGGCCAGGTCTGTTTCTGAGGCTGGGGCACTATTCATAGTAGCCTACTACGTGTACTTCGCAGGCAGCTACGTATACCCAGCCTCAGTCTACATTTACGAGAGCTACGTGGGGGTAGGCCTCATAAATGCTGTCAAGTATTCAGCAGCCCTAGTCCTGGTAGTGTTGGCAATCTTCATAGCCTACAGGGTAGCTGTAGGTGGGGGGCGTGGGTGACGTTGAGTTAACGGGCGTTGAGGTTGATTTAGGCTCATTTAAGCTAGGCCCCATAGACCTGAGGGCTAGGGATGGAGATTACATAATCGTCATGGGGCCTAACGGTAGCGGTAAATCAACACTGCTGAAAACCATAGCAGGCCTATATAGGCCAATTAGGGGTAGGGTAATTATCGGGGGGAGGGACGTTACGCCTAAACCCCCCGAGGAGAGGAATGTCGGCTACGTACCCCAGGGCTACGAACTCTTCGACCACATGACAGTATTCGAAAACGTGGAGTATGGGTTGAGGGTTAGGGGCGTGCCTAAGGTTGAGAGGGTTAGGGAGGTTTACAGGATTGCTGATGAACTTGGGATAAGGGGTCTATTGAATAGGAGTGTTAGGGGGTTAAGCGGCGGTGAGGCCCAAAGGGTTGCGTTGGCCAGGGCCCTTGTGGTTAGGCCAAGCGTACTCCTGCTTGATGAACCACTGTCAATGATAGATATTGAGGGTAGGGATGCCTTAATGCTTATTTTAAAGGAAATACCCAGGAAGTTCAACATACCGGTACTCCACGTAACCCACAATAGGGATGAAGCCTACTCACTGGCGGACAGGATAGTGGTTCTACATGGCGGCAAGGTGGTTGAGGAAGGCGACCCAGATGAGGTTTTCAATAGGCCTAAAAGCCTCTTCACAGCAAACTTCGTAGGCTTCAAAAACATATTCAAGGTTAAGGTAGCCGACGGCTTTGCCGAACTTGCAGGGATTAGGGTTAAGGTTGGTGAAGCCCCAGGGGGCGAAGCCTACATATGTATTAGGCCTGAGTGGATTAGGCTCAGCGACAATGGGCCAGTCAGGGGTAGGGTTAAGTCAAGCATTAGGACGTACCTAGGCTACAGGGCGGTAATAGACATAGGCGGTGTTGAGATAACGGCACTGCTAGATAGGTATGTTGAAGTGGGGCGTGAGGTATCGTTAAACGTATCTAGGGTACATGTGATACGTGAATCAGCTTGACATGTGGCAATAACTTTATATAAATGGGAATGCAGTAGGATTAGTGTCCCTTAAGGATGAGATTTTACGCCTATTGAAGGAGGATGAGGCCTTTAGGCTAGCTGTCATTGGGCTCTTAGGCATCTCAGACATACAATCCTCAAT
>CAYFHR010000070.1:0-6162 GCA_964343155.1 uncultured Thermoproteaceae archaeon
AATCTACCGTTTTACGCCACTGTAAGCTACATAGATGTTGTTAACCAGACCCTGCAGCTCTCAATACAGCCCGGCGGCACATACACGGTCAATGCGCCATTACCTCCTGGGCCAGGCTATAGGCTAGAGTACCTTTCGGTGTACTTCCCAACGCCAGCCCCTTCAATAGGGGTTTCTGGGAATGTGCTTAAGAGCGTTAACGAATACGGCTTCATAACGTCGGTTTATTCGCCGAGCGGAACAATAGTACTTACCAATACTGGCCAAGCCACGTTGAATATAACTATTGTTGTAAGCTCCGTATTCGTTAAGGAGGTTTACATACCTTTAACAGGCCAGTCGATAACGTTAACAGCCCCAGACTACACATTCCAATACGTCACCGACCAGTATGTTGAAGTTTCAATACCTATGAACGCCCCCTTCGCAATACAGGACATTGTAATGCCTAATGGGACGTACTTCAGCCAGCTTGTTGAGGAGTGGGGTGGTAATATAACGTCTATCCAGTTGGATTACAAGAATGTTAAGCTTAATATGGCTAACCTGCCTGAGGGCAACTACACAATATTGCTGAGCCAGGGAACGCAGTACGTTATGCCATTTTCAATGCTTGTGAAGGGTACACAATTCTACAACACTACGGTTAATCCACATAGCCAGCTTATAATAACTTCAAACAACTTCGGTATACCGAGTGGATGGCAGTTAATGGGCTATGTGGTCACCGTATATACTGTACAGCCTCTGGTAGTGGGGCAGGCAGGAGGCAGGTTCATGGTTGTTGCGAATAGGGTTTCGCCAGTCTACACATTGAGCCAGTTGATAACGGTCCAGGGCGTTAGCTACATCCTGCCGCCCTTCATACGCTTCATGCCTCTAATAGGGATATATGTGGTTTACGATACTCAATTCAAGGTCGTTAACCCACTTAACGTACCATTAGTCGTGGAGTACATGCCGATAATATACAAGCCCGTTGGGGCTTGGAGCAATGGAAACCTGGTTGCCCAGGTTACCCAGCAGGACGTTTCGACCGGCATGTGGACCTCGCTGGTCGTTGAACTACCCGAGGTGGCGACCATAACGAGCATAGTTACGCCTGGAGGCACAGTCTACAGCCAATACACTTCATCAGAGCTACCCTGGGGCAGCGTGTATAGGCTTGTTTCAATATCGCCCAATGGCCATGAGGCATACATAGCCGTCAGTACGCTGGGCGTGTCAGAGGCCGGCACATATATCGTTAACGTCAAGTGGTCCCCCATAGTGGTCTATGTCCACAATACCTTAGGCTCACCGTTAAGTGCCGTTGTTGAGGCGTCGCAGGGAGGCACCACGTATGGTACATTCAGCACTAATTCATCCGGCATAGCGCTTGTCAAGGTGTTCAACCCATATCCAATAAACATAAGTGTGCTCTACCAGGGCGTCGACGTTTACAACATCGGTATTTCAACGCTGACCCTGAATCCAATAGACGTTGAGGTAGGTGCATATAACGTTACCGCCTATGTGACGGGCTTCTTCAACCAGGCAATACAGGGCGCTAACGTAACCCTGTATAGGCTTGGCACAGGCCCACAGTACAGCCAGTTAACGGGCAGTATTGGTAGTGCCCAATTCGTAAATGTCCTAAGTGGCCTGTATCAGGCAACTGCCAAGTATGGGCGCGTCACATACAGCACCTTCGTCGACGTTAATTCCGATAAGGTTATTGTGCTTAAGACAAACATATTAGCCATAGTTGATGGATTCCCAATAACGGTAAGCGACGCCATAATAGGTGCCGTTGGGGTACCCTCAGTGGCTGCCGTTGCCTATGCGGTTGCCGAATTCGTCAAGAGGAGGAGGCCGGTAACCTTCGAGGAGTCTTAGCCTTAAACTTCAACAAAAATCCATAGATTGTTAAAAATCTTTATAAAGATTCCCGTAGTAGTCAAAATAGCCTTATGATGATGCAGCTCGATTATGAGGGGTGATTAGGCCTTTGATTGCTGAACAGCCTCAGCAGCCTTAGCAACCTTGGTGGACACCTCAATCCTGCAGGGGAGTGGTAGCTTGGACCTAGCCCTGTTTAGGGCTATCTTGGCATGCACCACGTTCCTATCCTCAACCTCAACAATCATCAATACGTCGCCCTCGCTAATCCTAACAGCCCTACCTGTAGGTACGCCGAAGGCCAGCCTCATACCCTCCTGAAGCCTGTCGGCGCCAGCCATGGCCAACATCTTGTTCTCCCTAATCACATGGTGCGGGTATTTGGTTATCTTGAAGTAGAAGTTTTGGTCCGTCAAAACCTTTGAAAGGTACTTGTAGGCCATCTGCCTAGCAGCCTCCAGCGCATTAACCCTGATTTGGCCAGACTTAAGCACGATCAGCTTGACTACAGTATTGAACCTGGCCCTATCCTTAGCCTTAGTTGCCCCCATTTCAAACCTAGGTATCTGTACGTAGGGTGCCCCATGTATGTATTCAAGCCTCGTGTAGGGCCTCTCAAGCCTCCTATAGCATCTGGCCGGCCTTAAAGGCATATTGCGAAGGCCCCTTAAGGTTTTTTAAACTTATCTAAAAGTTAAACTAAACACCGCCACCGTTACTTAAACAATACCCTTAAATCCACTTTAATGTAGTAATGCTAAGTGGCTAGGCAGGAGGTTAAGGTGGGTTTAGGTGTTGAGGAGGTTTTAGGCAGGTTGAAGCATAGTAAAGATGCTATACTTAGGCTTGCCGTGAACCTGGCCATAGCCAACGGAGTCGAGTCCACATACCCCCTCTTCAGGCTATTAGACATGAAGATGAGTGATGAGGTTAGGAGGCTTCAACCCATCGAAGACTTAGCCATCGAAGAGGACCAGGTAGTAGACGACGGCGTCGTTGACGATGACGGGTTTAGGGTTATTTCAGACGAGTACCTTGGGGAGAGGGTTGTTAAGAGGGTTGGCGTCTATGGTTAAGTCCCCTGAAATTAACTACATTATTAGATTCCTGGGAAGGTACCTGGGCGGTATTGATACCCGTAGGGCTTTGAGGAGTAGCGAAGATAAGGTTGCTGAATGGCTTAGGGGTGAGTTGGGTGTAGATGTAGGCTACGTAGGCGCCGACTACTCGGCGTTAGAGCTTAGGAGGCTGGTTGAACTTAGGGAGGCCTATAAGGCTGAGGAGGCTAGGCTTCAGGAACTTATAGCCGAGGCTAAGTCAATGGGCATAACCACCCAGACTATAGCGGGGAAGCTTAGGGATGTTAGGAGGAGGGTTAAGGCATTGGACAAGTTGATTAAGGCGTACTACAGCTCGATCGACGAGCATTCGTAAGGTATAGTGACCCTAATCCCCCCAATGTCGCGTACCTCAGGGTTAGTTAAGTAGAAGTGTATTAACGCCAGGCTACTTACATTAGCCTCCCTAGCAATGTTTACGGCGTCTAGGACCGTGCTGTGCCCATGTTTATGGGCCTCATCCTCAAATCCAGGGTTGCCGCTTGCCTCATGTATAAGTAGGTTACACCCCCTAGCCAGCTTAACCATTGACTCGCTCGGCCTCGTATCGCCACTGTAGGCTATGCACTTACCTGAATCCTCCTCAACAACCCTAATGCCCATTGAGGGGACTGTGTGGTCCACCTGGGAAACCCATATTGATAATCCGCGAACCTTATAGGCCAGGGTTGGTTCACTAGAGGCCTCAATAGGCATTAGCCTCAACCCCCTTAAATACTGCTGTATGTGGGTGGCCTCTATGAGTTTTAAAATGTCGTCAACCGTGCCTTTAAGCGCCAGTACAGGTATTGTTAAGCCCCTTGAACCGGCCATTAGCGCATATGAGGCTACCCCCATCATGTGGTCCCCATGGCTGTGGGTTATTACGATCAGGTCTATTGAATCAACATCAAGGCCAGTACACCTCCTCAACTGCCTATACGAACCCTCACCAGCGTCTAAGACAACCCTAGCGCCACCACCCTCAACAAGTATGGATACGTGGTTGAGCCAGGGCATTGAAACCCAGCCACCAACACCCAGGAAAGTAACCTTCACAAGCCCCCAGTAGGCGTTGAGTTAAATACATTTTAACCCTGCTAATGCACAACTACTGGAGTTCAATACCCCTGGTTTCGTTCGATAGGAGGGCTGAGGCGAGTATCATAGCCTCACCTATTATTACGAACAAGCCCCAATACGCATAGAAGCCTGGGCTGCCTATAGACGATATTAATAGGAGGAATGCTGTACTCCAGTTGCCTACAATGAAGCCGCCGTTGAATGAGAAGCCAACCCCAGTGCTCCTTACGTCTGTTGAAAACTTCTCAGACAGATAAGCCGGTATGACGCCGTAGATCCCCGTGGTTAGGAACGCTAAAATGCTCGCTAAGGCCATTATGCCGTAGAAGCCGTATGCGTGCCTAAGTATCAGGTAGGTTAACGGTATTGCTAGGGCTATTGCAGATGCCGAGAAGGCTATCATGGTAGCCCTCCTACCGATAATATCGCTGACGAAGCCTGAGGTTAAGTAGCCCAGGAGCGATACTAGGATTGCCACTATTACTACATATAGGAAGTATGGGAATGTGAGGAAGTTGTGGTATGAAAGTACCGTTGGGTAAAAGCCCAGTGTTAGGCCATAAACCCACGCTATACCCGTCATAGCCAGGATTCCTGTCAGGGCACCAAACCTGTAGGCTGGGTTCCTAAGTATTGTCGTGAAGGGGGCCTTATTAACGCCCCTCTCCCTAGTAACCCTCTCCCACAGTATTGATTCAGGCATCGAGAGCCTTATGGCGAGGCCTATCAACGCCGGTATTATCCCAATCCAAAACATCCACCTCCAGCCCAGTTGGGTAAATGATGATTTTGGTATTACATAATGTAGGCCTAAATACACTAGGGCTGCCAGGGTGTATCCTATAGGGTAGCCGCTTTGAAGTAACGCTCCCCACAGCCCCCTCCTCTCCCTATCAACAGACTCTACGAGTATTGCTGCGCTATTGCCATATTCACCGCCTGCGAATGTGCCTGTAATGACCCTGAATATGAAGAGTAGTATGGGTGCTAGGATGCCGACCTGCTCGTATGTCGGTAGGAAGCCTGTTGCAAATACTATTAGGCCGAGGCCCGTCAACGTTATAACCATCGTGTTCCTCCTCCCAATCCTGTCGCCAAGCCTACCGAAGATGACCCCTCCAATAGGCCTGAATACGAAGGTTGTAGTGTAGATGCTCCACGTACCCACAATGGCTAACCCATATTTTGCTGGAAAGAATACATCCGCCATGACGGGTACGAGTAGGAACATCATGCTTAGGTCGAAGGCATCCATAACCCAGCCTGCCAATGAACCCACGAAAACCCTCCTAGTTATGGTAACCTCCTCTACACGCCCCATGGGGCCTGCGCCATTTACGTAATTTTAAAATCCTTCCCAGTTTAAAATGACGATTACGCAGTTAAATATTACGTTAAAAATAATCGCACCTACTCGCTTAAAAACCAGGCCACATCAACCGCTCATGGATCCGAAGCTTGCAGCCGCCAGGGCGGCTATTAATTATGTTAAGGATGGGTATGTGGTTGGTGTTGGTTCAGGCTCAACGGCGTTAACCTTCCTGGGCGAATTAGCTAAAATGGTTAAGGATGGCGGATTATCGGGCATTAGGCTTGTTGCAACATCAACAGAGACTGAGTATGAAATTGTTAGGCTTGGCTTAGGTGAGCTCCTAAGGTATCCATGGCAAATAGACCACATAGACATTGCAGTTGATGGCGCTGATGAGGTTGACCCATTGAGGAATCTGCTTAAGGGTGGTGGGGGCGCGTTGACTAGGGAGAAGATTATAGACTATTGGGCTAGGGAGCTTGTGATAATCGTTGATGGCTCTAAGCTTGTGGGTAAAATACCTGAAAAACACCCAATACCAATCGAGGTCGTTCCATATGCCTGGAGCATTGTTAAGTTCACGTTGGAGAAGGCGTATGGTGGTTCAGCCGAATTAAGGCAAGCCACAGGTAAGAGGGGGCCTGTTATAACAGACAACGGGAACTACATAATAGACCTCAGGCCTGGGGCACCGATAGATCCACCCAAGGCTGAGGTTGAGATTAAGCAAATACCAGGCGTGGTTGAGGTTGGCTTATTTAACGGGTCCAGGGTCACTAGGGTTATTGT
>CAYFHR010000071.1:0-6032 GCA_964343155.1 uncultured Thermoproteaceae archaeon
GCCTATTAATGGGTGTGGCTTTGAGGCCAACGGACCCACTGGTATTGAGGTATATTGAGGAGCTTAAGGCGAGGGGGCTTGAAAGGGACATAGACTTAATAATACCTTCATCGGAGGTCTTTGAGATTGGTGAAAGGTTTGCGGAGGCCCATAGAAGCTACGCCGAGCTACTCAACGAATTGGCCAACTACGTTAAACCCAGGATTAATGTAGATGTGGCGAACAGCGTGGTTGGCGAGTATTTAGGTGGTGCAAATGTAGATGCCGTCGACATATTGGCTAAGAGGCTAGCTAAATGGTACATAGACATACTTAGGCTCTTCAACGTAATACAATTCTCAGGCTTCCAACCACCATCCGAGTAGGGGAAAAATGCTTAAAACTGGAGGCCAGCTCAATTAACGGCCCCGGCCACACTGAGGGCGGCCTTCCATGCGGCGGTGCGGGGTTTTCAAGAAAAGGTTTTTAACACTAGTGAGGCTACATGATGAGCCATAAATGGCTGGTGAAACTAGGTCTAAGGGCAGTGGAGTGCCTAAAGTCGTATACTATGGGTTATGCCCAAACTGCGGCGGCGTAATAACATCGGATAGGCTTAACGAGGGCTTACCATGCCACGAATGCCTACCTGAGCCACCAACGCGCAGGGATTTGAGGTCAATCCTAGAGGCTTTGAATAGGCTGAATAGGCTTAAGGCATTGAGGGGCGTTTACGAATTACTGCGTAAATACGACGACTTCGCCGAATTCTTCACAAAGGCCACAGGGGCTAGGATGTGGGGCGCCCAGAGGTTTTGGGCTAGGAGGTTCCTTAAGGGTAAGAGCTTTGCGGTAATTGCACCCACGGGTAGCGGTAAGACAACCTTCGGCATAGTGGCCGCCCTGTACACAGCCTCCAAGGGGGGTAGGGTATTGATGGTCTTCCCAACATCAACCCTCGCATACCAGGTCTATAAAAAGGCCCTGTCGTACAGCTCCTCACTAGGCCTAAACCTAAGGATAGTGACGTATAACAGCCTCCTGACGCCTAAGGAGAGGGCTGAGGCCTATGAAACCATTGAGAGCGGGGCGTTTGACGTAGTTATAGTTACTAATGCGTTCTTACCTAAGGGTATGGAGGCCCTCGGTAAATATAAGTTCAACCTAATCTTCGTAGACGACGTAGACAGCGTAATGAAGGCCTCCAGCAGAAATATTGAGAGGCTACTACTGCTCCTAGGGGTACCCCAGGAGGCTATTACCAAGGCCCTCGAGGCCGCTAAGGTACAGGACCCTGAGGAGAGGGCTAGGAAGCTTGGTGAGTTGGAGGCGCTGCTGAAGGGTAAGGAGGTTGGTTCACTTATAGTGAGCGGCATGTTGACTAGGGTAAGGAGGACTGCCAGGGCTGCCCTCTTCAGGGAGATACTGGGCTTTGAGGTTGGCGGCAGGTCTGAGGGTTTGAGAAACGTATACGACCTATACATTAGGCCTAGGGGCGACATTAAGGCTACGGTGCTTGAGGTGGTTAAGAGGCTTGGGTCAGGGGGCATCATCTACGTGCCCACGGACCTGGGTAAGGAGTTTGCCGAGGAGCTTTACAGCTACTTAACGTCAAATGGCGTTAAGGCTGGGCTATACCTAACCCCCAAGAGGAGGCTTCTTGAGGGCTTTGAGGCAGGTGAGCTGGAGGTCCTTATAGGTTTGGCAACGTCCAGGTCAGCCCTCGTCAGGGGTATTGACCTACCCCACAGGATTAGGTACGTCGTATTTGCGGGGGTTCCTAAAATCAGGTTCAGGCTGGCGATCAGCGAGTTTACGCCGGGCAGATACATAATGCTCCTGGCTTCACTCAGGCTAATAGCCCCAAGCCAATACAAGGCTAGGATAGATAAGGTGCTTAACGGGTTAAGAAACATACTGGGCGTTGGGAGCGATAGGCTTGGTGAAATATTGAAGGCGGCCAATGAGGGTAAGCCCCTTGAGGGCTTCGATAGGTATGTCGCAGAGGTTGCCAAGGAGGCCATCTCGCTGGCATCAGAGCTATTGAGCCTTAGGGAGGTTAAAGAGGCCATGGGCAAGTCCATAGTCAACATCTATCAGGTGGGTAGCGACATATATGTAGTTTTACCAGACTCACCAGCATACATACAGGGCAGCGGCAGGACGTCGAGGATGTATCTTGGGGGGATTTCCCACGGAATATCCGTCCTCATAGTGGATAATGAGGCGGTCTTCAATAGCCTCTCAAGGGACTTAAAGTATAGGCTCATGGACTTCCAATTCGTCGAGTATGAGAAGTTCAACATAGGTGAAGCCCTCAGGGTAATAGACTCTGAGCGCGAGTTGATAAGGAGCATAATGAGCGGTAATGTGCCTCCAAACATAGCTCAGATAGACCCGTTAAAATCAGCCCTAGTAATAGTGGAATCCCCAACAAAGGCTAGGACTATTGCCGGCTTCTTCGGCAGGCCGAGCGTGAGGATTATAGGTAATGTTAAGGTTTACGAAGTTACTTCAGGAAACCTGCTACTCAACATAGTCGCAACTAAAGGCCACGTAGTCGAATTAGCCGCCGAACAGTATGGTGAACGCGTAATATCGGGTAAGAGCATTGAGTATGTTAAGAGGCATGTGGCTGGGAGCGCCAAGGACTACTACTACGTGCTTAAGCTTGATGGGGAATTTGCACCAATATACACGGACATTAGGAGGTGCCCCAAGTGCGGTAGGACCTTCAATGAGGATATTCAGAGGTGCCCATTCGACAATACGCCTCTGGTAAGCAGCATAGGCACCATAAACATTCTTAGGGACCTAGCATCCGAAGTAGACCTAGTCCTAATAGGCACAGACCCAGACTCCGAGGGTGAGAAAATAGCCTGGGATGTATACAACCTGTTGAGGCAGTATGTCAACGATATAAGGAGGATTGAATTCCACGAAGTCACGAAGAAGGCCATTTTGAACGCCCTGGAGAATGCCAGGGACATAAACCTAAACATGGTTAAGGCGCAGTTGGTTAGGCGTATTGAAGATAGGTGGATTGGATTTGGCCTAAGCCTATACCTACAGAACATTTTCAATGAAAGGAACCTGTCAGCTGGGAGGGTTCAGACGCCCGTATTGAAGTGGATTATAGATAGGTACCTTGAGTATAGGAGGAATAAGGTAATTAGGCTGACCGTGGTTAAGAAGGTTAATGGAGAGGCTGTAGAGCTTCACTTCGATAAGGCTGCAGACAACAATAATGCTAAGGCCATTAGGGCCCAATTAAGGGCCCTCATTAAGGATAAGGGCAGGTTGAAGATTAAAGTGGCTGTAGTGAACGACTCCTACGAGGAGGTTAACCCACCACCCCCATTCACAACGGACTCAATGCTTGCGGAGGCGGCTGCCAGGCTTAGGATGAGTGCAGAGGAGGCTATGAGGATTGCGCAGGACCTCTTCGAAACAGGCCTAATAACATACCACAGGACTGACAGCACCAGGGTCTCGGCGGTTGGAATCTCAATAGCCAGGGAGTATATTGAGGATAAGCTTGGTGGGGGATTATTCACGCCCAGGGACTGGGCCATGGGCGAGCTGGGGGCCCACGAATGCATAAGGCCGACCAGGCCTATTGATGTTGAGGAGCTTAGGAGCCTGATAGCGAGCGGGGTCCTTAAAGTCAAGTTAACCAACAGGCACCTGGCACTTTACGACCTCATATTCAGGAGGTTCATAGCAAGCCAGATGAAGCAGGCCGTGGTTAGGAAGAGGAGGTATAAGATAATACTCATGGCTGACGGAACCCCCGTGGCCGAGGGTGAGGAGGAGTATGTGGTTGAGGTTAAGGAGGCGGGGTTCCTCAAGGCATACAGTACGGTTAAGCCCTCTAAACCGCTGCCCGAGGGTGAGCTCACCCTAACGGACGAGGACGAGGCCTACGTTAAGACCATACCCACAACATACCCGTATAATGAGGGTGAGGTTGTGGCTGAGATGAAGAGGAGGGGTATTGGCAGGCCATCAACATACGCCAGGATTATCGAAACCCTGAGGAGGAGGGGGTATGTTAAGTCCATGGGCAAGTCGCACATATTGATACCGACCAAGTGGGCCCTCGAAATATACTCATGCCTATCAAGGGACAGTAAACTTGTTGAAAACTACCTCTCAACGAGGCGCAATAAGGATGTTGAGAGGGGTGAGTTTGAAGGCGTCTTAAACAGGTGCCAGAGGTGCTTCAGCAGCCTGATAAGTGAGGAGAGGACTAGGCTCGTTGAAAGGCTCATGGACCTGGTGGAGAGCGGCGACGAGGACTATACGGCAGTTCTACAGAACCTGTTTGATGAGGCGTTGAAATACGGTATTTTAAGCTAACCACTGGTCTAAACCACCCTGCCTCCTAACATTCCCAGCCAATTGTACGCATTCAAGCTTAGGGCTTACTATTGATGCTGATCCATTATCGTAGCTTATCAATATGGGCTTACCCAGGTTTTCAAAGGCAACATTAATAACTGTGCTTAAGCCGAGTTTAACGCACCTTAAGGTTGAGCCGTGGGAGTGGCCATGTATTGCAAGGACCCTTAACCTGGCTAGGTCATCTTCAAGCCTCCTAGTCCCCAACATTGGATATATGGACTCCCTCTCACCCCTAAGCGTTGCGTATGTTGGCGCGTAGTGGGTTAGCAGTATTATGTTGCCACCCTTATGTAATTCACCTCTAATCCACCTGAGCCTATTTTCATAAACTTCACCAATGTTTTCAATATTCCTCTCCTGCCACCTAGTAGGCTTATCTAAAACGCCCCTACTGCCAATTATCCTCACACCACCGTAGCTATACTCCTCGTCGTTAAGCAGTATCAGCCCCTTAACGGACTTTAAGGCCTTAACCCTATCATCATACTCCTCATTCCCAGGGACAGCAATTACTAGGCCCGCTATGGGTTTAAGCAGGTCCAATACAATATTGTAATACTCCACCCTACCCCCATCAACAATGTCGCCTCCAAGCAGGGCTAAATCCACATGGCCAATACCCCTGAGGGAATTCCTAAATTCCGCCAGGTGGTGTGGGGCATGTATGTCGGATACCGCTAATATCAGCACTTGATTTCCATTAAGGCTCGCTTAAATCTGCTGCTATGCCTGGTAATTTTTAAATAGCCTAGTAGCCATGGGGGATGTGCCTATAAGCCCCCCTGTAGCTATGGTTAAGAAGCCTGGAGGCGAGCTTAGGCCAGGTAGGGGCTTCTCTATAGGTGAGGTTAAGGCGGTTGGATTGACTGTCGATGAGGCTAGGCTACTCGGCATATATGTAGATACTAGGCGTAGGACCGTGTGGGATTGGAACGTTAAGGCCCTTCAAGAATACCTCAAGGCAGTAGCCAACGTCAATGACGTCAAGGAGTTGCCGGAGCCCACACTGCCTAAGCTGGCTGAGGTTAAGCGTAAGAGGGGTAGGGCGTTTAGAGGATTAACGCCAGCAGGTAGGAGGGCTAGGGGATTAATGTCTGTTAAGCTTAAGGAGACGCATAGGTATAAGTGGAGGAGGAAGCAGAGGCAGAGGGAGCTTAAACTCAGGCATGAGGCAGTATTCCATAAGGGAGGCGACTAGGTTAAATCGAGAAAAGCTTATATCCCCATAGTAGCTGTTAAGGAACGCTATGAGTGAGGGTAAGGATCCTGAATTAGAGATGCTTAGGTTGAGGAAGTTGATGAGCCTCATGAATGCCACGCCCCAAAGGGTAGAGAAGGCTAAGGCCCAGTTGACGCCAGGTGAGGTTAAGGAGAGGATTATAGCGCTCGTTAAGGGTGAGAGGACTAGGGAGATTGTTGAAAACGCCATAGCCCTGTACGGCGATACTGCGGTGGCTGTATTATCCAAGGTTTTAAGGCTTATTGAGGAGGGGGCCCTAAGCCAGTTAACCGACGTGGACCTGTACAATATTTTAGAGAATGTTGGCCTACACGTACCTTTAAAGACCAGGATTAGGGTTATTAGGCATGGTAGGGAGGTTAACCTTGGTGAAGATTAATTCAGCGTGAGACTAGGCTCCTCACCC
>CAYFHR010000072.1:0-6019 GCA_964343155.1 uncultured Thermoproteaceae archaeon
CTTAAATCGCCACCTCAGATACCACCGCGGCTTCAACAAATACATAAACTACTCCTCTAACCACTATTGCTGGTACTGTGGCTGTGGTTAACCTAGCCATAAGCACAGCACTAATAGCAGGATAAGCCTATACTTTAGGCTAATCCGCATATTTTAAATAAATACTTTGTTTTATACTTCATCTAATTTCTTATGCTTCACCATATCGTATAAATCAATATACACTATGGGTATTAGTTTACTTAGCGCACTCCTAATCTGCCTGCTTAATGTTGACTTGTCCTTACCCACAATCTTTGATAGGTTATTCAACTTTACCTTATCACTTATTTTGAAGTATCCATTGCGCCACACGTCCGTTAATGCTGATAACTCACCCATGGTTAATGCTAGATTGACGTACTTCCCAACATCGCCATTTTTCAAAAGCATTTCAACAAGGCTCCTACTTCCAATCGGTTCTTCGTTTAAAGCATTGACCCTACCTATATTATTTAAGTATCTTAATAGCCCCTGGTAATTGCCTGACACCACCATTGTCCATTCCTGGACACCATCATGTATCAGCGAGTCGTAGAATATTACATTGTTGTTAACTATCCCGTACCTAACAGTGTTTAGGTAAGGTCCTATAAAGGCTATTAGGAATATGTTCTTGTAAAGTTCTCTTATTGATAAGACTTCATAAATCTTGCCTAGCTTAACCATCTTATCGAAGAAGCCGTATACGTCTATGCTCCTATCAAGCCACCTAGCTAATACTACTTCCAGATTAGCATTATCATCAATTAGCCTTACCCACCTTACGCTCGTTATAAATGCCTTAATACCCTTAAGTTGCCTAGTCCAATCATTCCTATGTTTGAAGGTGAAGGATAATTTGACATAATTATTATTCATTAGGCCTTAATTCATGTTAAGTTATTAAGCATTAGCTCATGATTATCTTGGCTGCTCCATATAGGTTAGCCAAGTAGCCTAGTTTAGATACCAATATTCTACACCTCTTAGATGAGTAGGGTTGAGCAACCTTGAGTGCAACACCTCTTATCTCCTCAAGATACCTTTCCCCTAATGCAATGCCGACGCCGCCATTTAATATTACGGCTTCTGGGTCTAGGGCACTTATAATGTTGCCTACTGTAATGCCTACGATTAATGCGGCTTTACGTACTACGTATTCGGCATGCTTAACCCCCACGTCAACGGCTTTAAATACGCATTCTGCGCTACCTGGTTCGCACCCTTCAAGAAACCTTAAACAATCCTCATCATGCCTAATACGGCATAGCCTCGCCAATGCCTTAAATAGCGCTGGGCCCGAGACCAATCCTTCTAAATACCCCCTCCTACTCCTCCTAGGCCTGGTGCCCAGCATCCACCAGCCTATTGCACCGAACGTGTCATGGGCCCCCATAGCCACTGTACCATTTATCAAGGCCCCTAACGCAACCCCAGTGCCTATTATTAGGGTTACCGCGTTTTTAAGGCCCCTAGCCTCACCCATCCAGGCCTCCCCGAGGATTGACGCAGCCCTATCATCTATCAAAGCTACATTTATGCCCCTTAAGGCCTCCTCCACACGTTCTCTTAACGGCACATTCCTCCATCCCCTTATGTTAGGTGCCCAGATTACTACGCCTCCATCTACTATGCCTGGTATGCTTATTCCAATACCATCTAGCCTGTGCCTAGATGCATAGCCCCTCACCATGTCTACTACCTGTTTAACAACATAATCCCCACCCCTCCTATCAATGGGAATTACCCCGTAGTCGTATACGTGGCCCTCGTAGTCGATTACGGCCGATGCCGCCTTAGATCCGCCTAGGTCTATTGCAAGAACCCCCTTGGCCATCCTTAATCTACCTGGCCAAGTGCCTTGAGTAAAGCTCCCTATACCTCCTCAACAGCCTCCCCATCCTCTCATCTGCATCTGGGTCAAAGCCCCTTACTGGGAAGGTTTCAATAGCCATGCCCAGGTCCATAAGCCTCTCAATGACGTTTAACACTAATGCGTTTGCAATGACCGTGAAGGCGAATGTTGATAGGGGCCCAGCCCTAACTACCCTATTATTGTAGCTAACAGTTATTGAAACGTCGCCTGGGGGCACGCCAGTATCTATGACTAGGTCCGCCACTTCAAATAGCCTGAGCCCTGAGGGGTGCCTTGGCTTCGCATTCTTAGAATGGCTAAGTGACGTTACTGCAATTACCCTAGCACCCCTCTCCTTAAGCCCTAACGCAACCTCAACAGTTATAGGCGTTGTCCCTGAATGTGAAAATAGAAGCGCCGTGTCCTCCTTATGTACAGTGTAGTTCTCAAGAATCCTCCTCCCATATTCTGGGGAGTTTTCAATGAAGTCGAATTGAGGGTACCCCATGTCGCCAACCATCCTTAGGAACGATACCAATGGCTGGTCCACTATAGGCATGAAACCCAGTATTGTACCGTACCTGGGGAACATCTCCATTACAGGTATTGCAGCGTGCCCTGAGCCAAACAGGAAGCATACATGGTCGCTGGCTATTGATTGCGCTATCAATTCGCTGGCCTTTAATATGCTTGAGGACTGCGTATCCACGATGTATTTTAAAACCTCCTGACCCTTACCCACCCACTTTAACCAAAGTTCATTAGCCATAGTGGTCACTTAATAAAATACCCCACAAACACGCCCCTTGGCTTTAACCTGACCCTGAGCGTAGAATCCTCCAATACATGTGTGGAGCCTGTTAAAAGGTCCTTAACCCTGGATGCACCCAGTTCACTTGGTATTTTGGCCTCGGCCTCAACCTCAACGTTATCGTGGTTAATCAGTATCAATAGCCCTTCACCATCATAGCGCCCTGTCGTAGTCAACAACCTGGCCTCAGTCAGGTTTCCAGTTGACTTAACAGCTACAGGGGGCTTAACACCTGCCTTATTTACGATGGCTGATATGAAGTCTTCAATTGACCTATCCCTAGATACCTCATATGAAAATCCCAGGAATGTACCAATCCATAGTGCTGACCCCCCACCATACCTATTGTACACTATGGCAGGCCTACCTAATTCATCTGCGCCAACCATAGTGGCGCCATGGCCCTTAACCCTAAATGCCTCTAGGTAGAACGCCCCATTCAACGTTAATCCACCCTCAACACCTACCACGGAGCCGTTAACTATCCTTAATCGGGCGTTTGAAACGGACATGCATTCATGCTCAGATGCGCCAAATACCTCACCCAGCCCATATGCAGGTATCTCACCGTCAATCCACCCATCCTCCTTAAGCCACCCAAACCTGGCCTCGGCAATTGCGAATCCGCCTCCATTAACGTAGCTCTTTAGAGACTCCGCAAGCTTACTTGATAGCGCAATTGAGAATGGCATTATGAGGAGTTTATAATCCCTAACCCCACCTCTTTCAATACCCCTTGCCGATGGGAAGTCGACAGGGATGTTTCTTCTAAATAGTATTCTATAGTAGCCTAGCATTGACCTTGATGCGGCGTCGGCACTCTGCTCCTGGAGCACCCATAGGAGCCTGTATGAGTAGTTGTTGTACATGATGGCTACATCAGCCTTAATGGGCCTTAACCTGAGCAGTAAGTCCTCATACTCGCTTATGATCCTTGCCTGCTCACCCGCCGCCTTAGCCCTATCTGTAACTGATCCATCTGGGTTTAGAAGCCCGTATCCTGACGATTCGTAACCCCACATCATTGGGTACGAGTGGTATATGTTTATCCCCTTGGCCCCATGGGCTATGCTCTGCCAAATCCACACAACTATGTCTTCGGCACTTACAGGCTCATTAATCCTTAATCCACCCACACCCTGACCACCCTGGAGTTCGCCAATCCAGAAATCCTTACCGCTCTCCGATGCGGACGACCTGACTGCGTCGAGTATGAAGCCGTCAACAACAGGGTCTGGCGTCCTGCTCGCATGCTTGGGGTATAGTGACGTGCCCCATATGTCGACTGCCTTAGCCATCTCCCAATCGTCCGGGTTGCCGTATAGTGGGTTTAGGAATAGTGATGTGGTTGGGGCATGGCTAGCCACCACGTGGTCTGGGTCAACACTCTTAATCACCCTAACCCTCCACTCCAAATCTTCCCTGAGCTTCTCAATATTGAACTCAACCCAGTCAATATTCTCTGTGGCGTAGTGAAGCACCACAAACCTTGGTGGTTCAACATCATCGATGTGCGAGAAGCCCCTATGCCAAGCCTCATTAAGCCTATCAACCGTGCCATACTTAATCCTCAGCCAATCCCTAAACCTAGCAATACTATGCCTACAGTAGCAGTAAAGCGACCTGGGCTGCCCAAGCCTATAAACCCACTGAATTATCTGCGGCTCGCTCCAAACATCCCAGCCATAGAAGTTGCTGAACTGCCTAAGGAAGCTAGCCAACTGCCTAAGAAACTCCTCAGCATGCCTACGGGCCTGCGGATGGTCAAGACAAACCCCCGGGCTACCCTGCGGGTATAGGGGTTGGCCTGCCTCAGATATGTAGAGTGAGTCTGGGTAAAGCCTAGGCAGCCAATCTGGGGCGAATTCGAGGTATACCTGGACAATAACCTTCAACCCATACTTCTGGGCAATACTCATCAACTCACCAAGCCTACTGAAGTCGAAGTAGCCAGGCCTCGGCTCAACATCCCTCCAATTAACCCAGAGCCTAACAAACCTAAAACCAAGCTCGCTCAAAGTCCTCAAATCCCTCTCCCACACATCTCGGCCAAACCTAGGAGTCACATTACCTACACCATACCAGACGGATACAGGAAATGAACCAGCCATCCAGTTCAATGAACATGAAGGTTTTTAACCCTTAAATACAACTTAGTTGTATTAAGAGGTTAAATAGGCTGATGCATGGTTAACCAGACCACTATGTATGAAGTGAGGGCTTCAATAAAACATGCATTGTTAAGCCTCTTGCTGCTTATTGCAGTAGCACTATTTTTAACCTCATATTACGGCATCTATGCTTATGCGCAGCAGGTTCAACAGAAGCCCCAAATAATATGGGCTGACTATGGCTCCTTAGTGTTAACAGGCCCCATCTATAATCCATTTTATCCAAACACCCTTGCAACGGATTCGGTAACAAGCATAATGACGTATGCTCCATTAGCCTTATACAACCCGTTCAATAACCAATTCTACCCTGTCCTTGCTGAGAATTGGACTATTGAGGTTTTGCCTAATGGCTCAGGTATTTTAACTGTTTACCTTAGGCACAACATCTACTGGTTTAATGGAAGTGCCGTAATACCGTTTACTGCATGGGATGTTTACGCATACTTCTACATTGAGGATAAGGTATTTCAATCATATGCACCATTCATGCAGCCTCAGTATGCTGATGAATCCATAAGAGTAATTAATAATTATACCATTCAATTCCTATTCCAAACCTGGTCACCAATAGAGTGGATGCTATTCATCACCGCCAGTATACCTACTCCTTGGCCTGTTTGGAAGCCGATAGTGGATAAGTTGAAGACGATGAATGCGACGCAGGCAATGGAGTATTCAACAAATGTAACTAGGGTTAATGTACCATACTGGGGAATATTCCCATACTACTTAACTTACATTAGTACATCAAGTCTTAAAATAACGCTAGAACCCATGTATTATAACGGTATTCCATTATTAGCTAGGTGGGAGGAAATATTCCCATTAGCCTCCTGGAACTACTACAATCCAACCTTTGAGGAGTACTTCACAGGTAGCCAATACATTGCATCGCTGGTTGCCCATAAGGCAACTTGGGCAGGCGGTGCTGCATCGATTAAGCAGGTTGCGCTACTTAATAGTAGTGGGTTCAGTGCCTATTTTGCGCCAGACCTATCAGGGTGGGGTATTACGTTTAATCCGCATGTATACCCATTTAACATTGTTGAAGTGAGGCAGGCGTTATGCATGATATTTAATAGGAGCGCTGTTGTTGCAGCCTGGGGATTAAACTACCCCAACTATTACCCACAGCCGATCGCGCCTGAAACAGTCAAC
>CAYFHR010000073.1:0-6003 GCA_964343155.1 uncultured Thermoproteaceae archaeon
TCTATTTAACTCAACCAACCTACCCAGCATAGAGGCCTTCTTAGCTAATTCGTTAGCCTTCTTAGCTAGGATCTTTTCAAGTTCAGGATCCTTAACATTTTCATTACTCATCGTTGACCTGGGGAATTAGCTTTAATAAACCTTTTCCAGTCAGGCCTATATGTGGAGGCCTTTAATGCTGGTAATACTGCTAATTGCGCTGCTTGCCACGGTATTTGCCCTATATATGCATGTTAAAGGTGGTGCCCAGGCACGGTGCCTAGCCAATATAACGCTCATTAGGCGCTACCTATCAATATCGTTAAACGCATTTAACCTATCTGCACCATTTAACGGCTGTTCAGGTGGATGTACGTGGAGGCTCTATGTGGGTTATCAAGCGCTTTTAAATGCATCAAGGCTTGCCAATTCAACAGCCTGCGTGGGCTATAGGGTTAGGGTTTTGATAAGTAATGCGCTTACATATGTGAGTAATTATAATCCGGCTAATGTGGCGCAGGGCTTGGATGAGGCGCTCAACCTGATAAATGAGGCATATAGGGAGTTGGGGAGCTGATGTTTAACAGTTATTGGACATACCTCCACACTCCCTTACCCCTATAGTTATATACTATCGTTTTGTAGGCGGTAACATACTCTATCGAGTATCCTAACCCTTCCCTACCTATTCCAGAATCCTTCCTGCCGCCGAATGGGAAGTAGCCTATGCCGTGCCTTGGATAGTCGTTAACGTAGACTGCGCCGACTTCAAGCAGCCTAATCGCCTTCCTGACCTTAACAGGGTCATTGCCGAATACCGCTGCGTCTAACCCATACCTCCTCCCATTGGCCAACTCTATGGCTTCATCCAGGTTGTCAACCTTCACGAGGACTGCTATGGATGCGAAAACCTCCTTATTATACAGGTAGAGGTCCCTGACCCTGGACTTATCTATTTCAATCAACGTCGGCTCAATGTAGTTTGGTCCAAGTTTCCTGCCTCCGAAGAGCACCCTACCACCCTTAGCCACAGCATCCTCGGTTGCCCTGATTACCTCATCTGCCGTGGCTACGTCTATTAGGGGCCCCATGGATACTGAGGGGTCTCTTGGGTCGCCAACCTTAACCTTGGCCAACTCCTTAACTAACTCATCCCTCAACCTATCGTAGACCTTAGGCTCAGCGAAGATGAACTTTATGGCGTCACACCTCTGCCCTGAGTAGCTCGTTATCCCTATGGCAATCCTCTGCGCAGCCCATACGGGATCTGCATCGTCTAGGACTATTGCTGGGTCGCCGCCGCCAAGCTCCATTACGAATTGTTTAATTCCAGCATTCCTAATAACCTCAACGCCAGTCTCCGTACTTCCCGTCAGTGAAATTACGCCAATCCTCTTATCGGCCACAACCCTATTCATCTCCCTTCCAGGTATTGTTAAGACGGCTAGGGCATTCTTCGGGAAGCCCGCCATCTCGAGGATTTTGGCGAACATTATTGTTGGTAGTGGGTCTGCTGAAGCTGGCTTTATAACCACGGCGTTTCCGGCAATTGCCGAGTAGGCTATCTTGTTGACTGTGTCGAATAGTGGATAGTTGAAGGGGACTATGGCCAATACTACGCCTACAGGCTCCCTCTTAACAATGCCCTCAGCCTCAAGGTAGTCGACGCTCCAGTCGCCAGGCACGTAGTCGCCATATATCCTCCTAACCTCTAGGCTAACCCTCCTAAGCCTCTCTATGGCTGAGTTAACCTCGCCGTTTGCAGATGCCCTGGTTTTGCCAGCATTGTTGACTAGGACGTCTACGAAGTCGTCCCTATACTTGTCTAACAGGTCGGCAGCCTTCATGAAGACTTCAATCCTCCTCTCGCCAGGCATATCCCTAATACTCCACCTACCCTCCCTATACACCACGTCGAGCACCTTGTCGGTGAGGTCTGGTGGTAGCCTAGGAACCCTGGCTATTGTGGATAGGTCTATTGGGCTCTTGACATCAATCCACTGCTCACCATAGTACCACTCGCCGGCCAGGTATGTTGGGAATATTGGTATTCCATCAGGCCCACTTTTAACTAGGTTTACGAACTCCTGGGACTTAAGAGATATTGATGCCTTACCTAGTAGAGCCACCTGACCCATAGTACTAGTAGGAGGAGGGTTCTTAATAATGTTTATGGGTCTGCCTATAGAACCTAGCTAACCCTAATTAAACTTATATTTACTTAGGTAAAATATCGTTAACCGCCAAGCTACATCTGCGGATAACCTGGGCCGCCGATTTCCCTCCTCTCCCTACGCCACCTCTGAAGCCACCTGTAAACTGTCGAATGCTGCCTACCCCTAATCAGCATCTCTATGGCCTGCCTGGCAGCCCTGACGCTGTCGAAATCCCCTATAATACCTACATTACGCCCCTTCACCACTATTTTAACGCCCGTCAACTCCTCAATATTCCTCTTAGCCTTACCACCCTCACCAATTATCAATGCCCTAATCCTAGTCAACTGATTCTCCTTACCCTTATCAACGTAGTCGCCTAGGTCTATTACGTCGAAGTACTTGTCCTCACTAAGGAGCTCCAGTGCATCATCCTTCGTGAAGCCTATGGATATTGCATTTATTATCTGCACAGCCTTTATCAATGCATCTGGCCTAGTATCCTCCCTAGGGCTTATGACCACGGTATCCTTCCGCACCTCAACATTAACCCCGAGGTTTTGTTCAATGGCCCTTTTAACATCGTTATCAATCAGCCTTTCGGCGTTTTGAAGCGGTATCTCCCTTGGACCTCCTAGGTAGTAGCCTATCATTGCCCCCTTGGCTACTTCAGGTGGGTGTAAATAAGCTTTTAACCTCCCACATATCTGGATCTGAGGATTTTAGCGGCTTCAACCATTGACCTAAGCTTGGAGAAGGCAATCCTCCTCTCAAACCTCCTAAACATACCTGGGCTGAAGCCGCAGTCTGGGTTAAGCCAAATCTGCCTTGGTTCAAGAACCCTCAACACTGGTTCAACCCTCGCAATAACCTGCTGGGGCGTTTCAATATCCCTCTTCCTAACGTCTATTACGCCTAGGCCGAGCTCCTTCTCGCGGCCCAGCATCTGGGCGAATTTTACGGGGTCGCCGCTTCCTGGCGACGCATACTCCAGTACATATTGCTTAACCTTTATGTCGAGGACCTCTGGGGCAAGCCTCTCGTAGCCAATTCCGTAGAATGGCGAGTCTGGGTTTGGCCACCTATCCATGTGCATGCCTATCCTAATCCCATCAATACCCTTAATAGTCTCGTTTATCAGATCCCTGGCCAGGGCCAGCTCATTTTTAAACCCCCTGTACTTCTGCCCATTTAGCAGTTCGAGGACCTTCCTATACCTGTCCGGCTCATTCTCCGTTGCCTCAATTAAGTCGCCTAACATTGGTTCGTCGAGCTGGACGAAGTGTACTCCAAGGTCCCTAAGCCTTATTATCTCAGCCCTAACAAGCTTGGAATACTGCTCTGCCAGGGATTCCGGGTCCTTGAAATTGTCCTTGGAGTATTTGCTGTGCCAAGCCTCCCACATTATCAAGTATGGGCTTGGTATAGTCACCTTAACCCGCCTGGTGGTTATGCTTAACGTGAATGAGGCCTCATCGACGGTGAACGGCTTATCTTCAATTGGGCCAACGGCAACAGGCCTATAATAGGTCAGTGGGGCCTTATACTGCCTCATTATTTCGATGCCCTGTGGATTAATCTCGTTTATGTGCATGACCTTGAAGCCCGGTATCTTCTGCCCCACGAAGGCTACGAAGCTGGTCCTCCTCTGCTCACCATCAGTCAATACGTCTATTCCAACTATCTCCTGCTCCTTGACAGTCAACTTAACTGCATCGTCAAGGTACTCCTCAAACTCCTCCTTATCAATCTCGCCCCTGTTGAACCTCTCGAAGGCCTCTATAAGCCATTTTGGCCTTGGGAAGCTTCCAACGACGGACGTTGTGAAGGCCTCCTCAACCATTGTGTTGCAGGCCTATCCTCGTTTTAAAGTATTGCCGCTGCAAAGCGCCTTAACGTAGTCATCAATGGTCCCTATGTCTTCAAAGCCCTCAACCTCAAATACGCCAATCCTACCGCCCCTGGCGGCTATGCTGTTTATGAAGGCGTCCATGTCTATGAAGTCGCCCCTGAGGCTTTCGAAAACCCACCCCCTGAATATGTAGCTTCCTGCAGATACAAGGAAGTTTAAGGTTGGCTTCTCCCTCCAAGCCTTAACCAACCCATCCTCAACCTCAAGTACGCCAAACCTAAGCCTCAACGTAGCCTTATAGGCCAGTATCAATGCGTCTAAGCTTTTGTCCTCGAAGAGCTTAACGGCGTCAGCCATATTAGCCCTAATCCTCACGTCGGCATTACTAACCACGACCTCGTCCTGCCTCGAAACTATGCCGTTGAGGAAGTATAGGTGGCCTGCAGTTCCAAGGAGCCTCCCATGGTTGACGACGTGTATGGGTATGCTGTAGAGCTTAGATAGTTGCGAAACCTCATACTCGACGACCTGCCCCATGTAGCCTACAACAACGTATATGGCCTCGACGCCGGCCTGGATAAGCCTATCCAGCGAGTCCTGTATAATCAGCCTCCCATCATCCATAGGCATCAGCGGCTTTGGAAGATAATTCGTGATGGGCCTCAGCCTTTCACCAAGCCCAGCAGCCAAAACAACCCCCAACCTGCGCATTGGCCCACCGCCTAGGGGTTGATGGGTGGTAAGGATTTTTAAACAGCCTGCAATACTTCAACTGTGCGTATTTACCTAGTTGACGTAACCTACGGCATCGTTGGGAATACGCCTGAAGTCAGGATGTTCGGGGTCGCTGAAGGTGGTGAAAGGGTTGTTATCGTTGATAGGGGCTTCAGGCCCTACTTCTACGCAATACCCGAGGAGGGTTCTGAGGAGGCTGTTGCCAGGCAAATATCCAGGATGCCCAATGTCGTTAAGGCTGAGGTTGTTGAGAGGAGGATGTATGGTAGGCCCGTGAAGGCTGTTAAAGTCACAGTTACCATACCTGAAAAGGTTAGGGAGCTTAGGGATAGGGTTAAGGAGCTGCCTAAGGTTAAGGACGTTGTAGAGGCCGACATAAGGTTCTACCTAAGGTACATGATTGACAACGGCATTAGGCCTGGGTGGCTTGAATTCGACAGGGTAAAGGAGCTGGACGTCAAGATAGGCGGCTTGAAGACGTATATAACCGAGTCGCCTCCAAGAAACGTTGAGGAGGCTAAACTACCCCCATTAAGATACGTTGCACTCGACATAGAGGTCTATAACCCGAGGGGTACGCCGGACTACAGGAGGGACCCCATAATAGTCATTGGGTTGGCCAATGAGAGGGATGAGTACAGGATACTGACCCTCGACAACTACCCAAATGAGAGGAGGTTCATAGAGGAGTTCACGGCAATCATCAGGGAGTGGGATCCGGACATAGTCTTCGGGTACAACAGCAATAAGTTCGACATACCCTACATAGTCAATAGGGCGTCTATCGTTAAGGCTAACGTAAACATATCTAGGTATAACACGCCACCTGAACAGAGCGTATACGGGCATTGGTCGATAATAGGCAGGGCCCACATAGACTTATACAACCTGATTGAAGATATGCCGGATGTTAAGAGGAAGAGCCTAGACTACGTGGCCGAGTACTTCGGCATCGTTAAGAGGGGTGAGCGCGTATTGATTCCAGGGCATAGAATATACCAATACTGGGATGATAAAGGTAGGAGGGATTTATTGATAAGGTATTGTAGAGACGATGTCAGGAGCACCCTTGAATTAGGCAGGAAGCTACTCCCATACGTAATGGAGCTCGCCTCAGTGTCAGGCCTGCCCCTGGACCAGGTTGGCCCGGCTAGCGTTGGGGCTAGGGTTGAGTGGATGATTATGCACCAGGCCTTTAAAATGGGTGAACTAGCCCCAAACAGGGTTGAGAGGCCCTACGAAACCTACAGGGGGGCTATAGTACTTGAGCCTAAGCCAGGC
>CAYFHR010000074.1:0-5989 GCA_964343155.1 uncultured Thermoproteaceae archaeon
AGATATCCTATATTCCTGAACCCTATCCTTAGCCCTCTCCCTAGCCTCCCTATGCTTCTTGAGGAAGTCGCTCAACTTCTCGTAAAGCATCAATTTACATTCACCACATAGGAGCCTCCCAGCCCTGCAGTCATCATATATTTTCTTAACTTTAGCATCATCCTCCTGGAAGAGGAGGTGATACTTGTACACCACGCATGCGTCTGGGTTACCTCCAAGCCTCCTCTGAAGCTCAGCTGTTGGTTGCCCACCGGTCAGCGCATTCATTACCTTCCTCTTCACTTCACGGTCACTGTCATTTATGTATATTGCTGAGTCGGGGTTTGATGAACTCATCTTATCCTCACCCGTTAAGCCAGGTAGGAACCTACTGTATAATGTGGCTGGCTTAGGGTAGCCCAACTCCTCGGCTATATCCCTGGCCAACCTGAAGTATGGGTCCTGGTCTATAGCCGTCGGTATTAGGACAGGGGTCTCCCTACCCATAAGCTCCGTGGGTAGGAAGGCGACCGCAATCTCCATGGCCGGGAAGAAGACGGCGCCAATGTTGTTGGAGTCCGTGAAGCCGAACGTGTTTTTAACAGTTGATAACGTGAGCTTTTTAGCAACCTTAACAGCTATCTTATATAGGAACTTTATATCATCTGTATCAATTATTAGGTGTAGCTTATCTGGAGGGAAGCCGAGGGCGATTAGGCTTAGTGCATTGTCGTAGGCTAGCCTATTGGTCTCCTCAAGGCTATAACCCTCCCTCACCAGGAACTTCTCATCATCGGTTAATTCAAAGAAGTAGTCTACATTAAACCTGTCGACAAGCCACTTGGTTAGTATCCATGGGACGAGGTGGCCTATATGCAGGTCTGCACTAGGCCCCCTACCGTTATATAGTGCCCATGGTAACCCTGCCTTAGCCCTCTCTAAAATATCCCTGAAACCCCTGTGGGCGTAGAAATAGCCTCTAGATATTAGGTAATGGATGCCGCCGGCCAATTCCCTCAGGATTTTAACATCTTCATCGGTTATCAGCTGTACGCCGAATTCCTTAGCCAACCTAAGGTAATCAACCCTTCCTTTAACTTCCCAGGGCGTGACGACGAACTCCTGACCCAGATATAAACCACCCTAAGGCTTACTGGTGGACATTTTTATAAACATTATCCATTAACCATGCGCATGCCTAGATGTATCGGCATAATGTTGGAGCGTTTTGGCGGGAAACGCTAAAGTATAAATAGCTAGGTGGACACTAGGTATGTATGGGTTTACGCAGGGAAGATAATAGCCAATTAGACCAATACGGCTACATGGACTATAGCCAGTATTACACATACAGTGGCGATAATTACAGTGCCCCGACATACTACTACGACTCATCGATGCAATACTACATGACTCAGTATCAATATAGCCTACTAGCTAATAAGGCCCCAACAGGGATACAGTACCTTGACTGGCTACTGTACGGGGGTTTGAAGAGGGGTGAGGTTTACCTTATTGCTGGTGAAGCGGGATTGGGTAAGACAATATTCAGCCTGAAATTTCTAAAAACTGGGGCAGACCTAGGCGAGGTAGGCATATATATCAGCGTTGATGAGCCTGGGGAAGACGTCAAACGCGGCGCATATGAGGCGTTGGGCTGGGACCTCGACTCATATGAGAAGCAGGGCAAGGTATACATATATGATTTCAGGACGCACTTCAGACTATATGCTAGGGAGGGCAACATAACGCTTGACCCGAAGGACGTTGCTAGGATGATTATAGATGCAATACAGAAGAGTAAGGCTAAGAGGGTTGTTGTGGATCCAATAGCGCCGCTGATAATAACGGGGCATCAAGACATACTGTGGGTTAGGGAATATTTAAGGGAGTTGGTCTTCCAGCTCAAGAGGTATAAGGACACGACAACAATATTGACGTCGGAGATACCGACTGGCGAGACGTCTAAGATAAGTAGATTCGGCGTTGAAGAATATTTAGCGGGCGGCGTCATAATACTTCAACTCTTCGAGGAGCCGATAACGCATAGGATACTTAGAATCCTCTACATTAGGAAGATGAGGTGGACCCCCATACCACCCACAAAGCTCGTCTATGAGATACAGAGGGGTGAGGGGATTGTGATACTTGGAATGCTCTCAGACGTAATCAGGATGATTAACCAGGGCGCATACCCATACTACTATTATCCATATGGACAAGCCCAGTGAGGTTAAATGAGGGATTTCGTGGATGCATTAACGGGCCTAATAAACAAGATTAGGGGGGTTCAACTAATCGATGAGGAGACGTTGAGGCAGATTCTGAGGGATCTTCAAAGAATATTGTTGAGGGCTGACGTTGACGTTAAGCTAGTCTACGAATTAACCAAGGGTATTGAGGAGGAGTTTAAGGAGGTTAAGGAGCTTCCACCAGGATTAACGGCAAGGGACTATTTAATATACCTACTATACAGGAGGCTTGTAGGCCTACTCGGCGGCGATACCCAACCAGACGTAAACATAAGTAAGAGGCCCTACGTAATGATGCTTGTGGGGGTTGAGGGTAGTGGTAAGACTACGACGGCAGGTAAGTTGGCTAGGTTCTACGTTAAGAGGGGGCTTAAGGTTGGCTTAGTTGAAACAGACACAATTAGGCCAGGGGCTAGGGATCAGTTAAGGCAACTTTCGGAGAAGGCAGGTGCACTATTTTACAGTGAGGATACCAATGATGCTGTTTCAATAGCCAGAAATGGCGTTAAGTTCCTGAAGGCGAATAAGGTTGATTTAATAATAATTGATACGGCTGGGAGGCATAGGAATGAGGAGGAGCTGCTAAAGGAGGTTAAGGCAATATACGATGCGGTAAAGCCCGATGAAGTTATGGCAGTTATAGATGCGACGAACGGCAAGCAGGTATTGGCGCAGATCGAGGCATTCATGAAGTATATACCTATAAACTCAATATTCGTAACCAAAATGGATAGTACGGCTAGGGGTGGTGGTGCTTTAGCATCGGCCGTCAGGAGTGGTGCCGTTATAAAATTCATAGGTGATGGTGAGGGGTTGGACGATATAGAGGTGTTTAACCCAAGGAGCTTCGTATCCAGGCTAATGGGCATGGGCGACCTAGACGCCTTAATAAGCAGAATATCCGCAATGGAGGTTGAGGAGGAGGTTATAAAGGATATTGAGTCCGGTAAATTCACATTACTAACCCTTATGAAGCAGCTTGAATCAATAAAGAAGCTTGGACCCCTCAGCAAGATACTTCAGTCACTGCCAATAGGCCTAATGCCCCAGTTGAGGAATATTAGCGATGAAAGCCTTGCAGATGCCCAGGTTAGGATTGATAAGTGGCTTGCAATAATGAGGTCCATGACCATGGAGGAGTTAAATAACCCAAACATACTTAATAGTTCGAGGATTAGGAGGATTGCCAAGGGCTCAGGAACCAGCATTAGGGATGTTAAGGAGCTTTTAAGGTACTATGAAGAAGTCGGCAAATTAATGATGGGCCTAAGGAGGGGTAGGTTACGTACATTCCTCAAGAGGTTTAAGGCAAGTTAAGCCCTATTGGAAAATATTTAAATGCATTAGGGATATAATAAATATACGTGAACGTAAACGACATCATATGGGGGATTAATGTTGGGATACTGGTCAGCCAACTAGTCCTCATACTACTCATACTGTCGACATATGCGGCAACAAGATTCACTAGAGTTGGTAAGCTACTATCATCAGTTGCCCTACTCTTCTATGCGCAGAGTATAGTACTATCCCTATCATCCATGTATTGGTGGAGTGACTATAGGCTTGATTACCACGTATCGGTACCACTCCTAATATCCAACATACTGGGCTTCTTCGGAATACTACTACTATACTTAGTGTCTAGGATTTAAACCTAGTAGTGGCCATATATCGATACGTAGTCCCCTGGGGCTATGGTAATGTCTTGGCATTCATGGAGCTCAAAGTCCATGCCCCTTATGACGCAGCCCTTACCACCAACCCTATGTACTATGGGGCCTTCAGTATTATTAACCATAAACTCGAAGAATACACCCCTGCCCTTTAAGGTAGCTTTAATAGGCCTATCACCAATGCCTATGCTTAATCCTCTCAAATGTAGCCTAGCCCCCTCAACCTGCGTCCTGCAGTTTGAGACAGTATTAGGCATGCCCATGCTTTTAAATTGAACTATTAAACAGGGCTCATCCCTATACTTTACAATTGCAATAACCCACCTTAGATGTTCAAGGTGGCTGACCCCAGCCAGGATACCCCTACCCCAGGGCACTATGCCTAATATCCCATTTAAAACTAGCTTAACCAGGTTTACGGGATTGGCATTCGTTAATTCATCCCTAAACCTTTCAACGAGGCCTATAGCCATTCCATACAATCCATATGAGGCTAATGCGTAGGACAATTTAATAATACTATCTATGCCTAGCCGGCCATTGACGGCATCCACGTAATATTTGCCTAATAACCTTAAGGCCTCACCACGAGGCATAATTCTTAACGCCAGCCTGTCGAGCTCACCGCATTTAATTAAGGCCTCCCTCCTAAGGCTGGTTAAGCTACTTAACGCCTGCTGCCTAGGCATATTTAATAAAAGCACCCTAGCAGCCTCATAGGCATCGCAGGGGTCTGTTAACCTGATGTTTAAGTTGATTGGTGTTGGCGACATTAACGCCTTAACATAGTCGTCGGCTTCAGCCAACCCTAACATGTAGAGGTCTGCCTTACATAAACCCTCACAGCTGTAGGCGCCTCCCTTTAACTTTTCAACAGCAGCCCTATATACTGATTCTAGGGCTGGGTTGCCTAACCTGAGGTAGCCGAGGCTCATCCCTTACCAATGCTGCGGGTTGATAATGCCAGGTACGCTATTAAGGCCGCTATGATGGCTATGACTACTACCGCTATGACTAGGCTTTCAGGGTATGGAACTGATACAGGTACAGACCTTGAAACAACCACATAGTATGCGAAGCTGAAGATTAACGAGTATGCACCTAGTATGAAGACTAGGAGCAGTGTTAACTTAACCAATGTTGTGTACTGCTCCCTATCAGGCTTCTTAGCCCTCCTGAAAATCCATAGCATACCCTTGAAAGCATCCCTAACAGCCTTAACAGCCCTACTCTCCTTAGCCTTAGCCACGGTGCAGATTCAGGCTGTGGCTAAATAAACTTACCGCAGGGTCAGGTATGCCACGTTTAAGTAAGTGTATTAAATATAAAGGTGGGGTTGAACGATCCCAGTGAGTATTGTGCATAGCGGTAAGTCGCTAAGCAGTAGTGCCTGGGAACTCATTAAGCATAATGTACCGTCATTAATCCTGATAATAGTGTTCTCCACAATAATATACGTTCTATCAGACTACATAGCACACGCATATATAGGCCTTGCAACAGACCTTGCCCTGGCATTCTTCATAATATTGATATTTGCAGCAATGGTACTTTTAACAAGGCTTTACGTTAGGGAGGGGTTAATGACCTGTAGAATGGCTAGCGCATTAACGTCAGGCACCGTAGGGCTAATATTTATAGCGTCCTTCTCAACACTTCTAATGCAAAGGCCCATACTCATCTTGGCGTCATTCATGCTTGGCATAGCCCTGGCTTTAAGTGTATATAAAGTCACCGTAGTTGATGTAGAATACTGCGCAGGCAGAGCTAGGTAGTTTAATTGAAGCTAAGCTAATGTTGATCGAAGGCTAGGAACGGAGGTAGAGATATAAACCTAGTGTAAGAGGCCTGTTAGATGAGTAAGGAAAATGAAACAGTGTCGATGGGCGACTTGACGTCGACGACCATGCATAAGCCCAGCCAGGTTAGGAAGATAAGGATAACTATAGTTGAAACAACCGTAAACTCCCTTAAAAACACTACTATTGAACTCGACCCATCGCTATTCAACAGCATAACCATAGGGAGGTCTCCTGAAAACGTCATAGTCTTCCCCGACATAACGGTGTCCAGGAAGCATGC
>CAYFHR010000075.1:0-5842 GCA_964343155.1 uncultured Thermoproteaceae archaeon
GGGCACCACTGCCTAATGCTGTACTTAACCTTCAATAGGCGGCAGATGCCTGGGGGTAGGCATCCACTATAGCATGCTATTACTAGGCCGAGGAGGGCGAAGGCAACTGCGGCAATAATCCTCTCCACCAGTGTAATGAGGGTTAGCATAAATACTTGGTGTAAGCCAGCCCTTAAAAGCATATACCCCAGGGCTAAGCCATGTGAAGGTGCCTTAGCTAATGCATAGTGGGCAGATTCCAATAATGTTTAATTAAGACGATCTGTAATTGGCGTAGAGCTAATAAGGGTTAAATAACTAAGGGGGGTTAGTTGCTAAGGGGGGTTAGTAATGTTATTTGACCCCAACCCTAAGAGGAGGAGGGAGGATTTATTCGACTTTGACGAGGAGTTGATGCAGTTTGTGGATTCTGTGATGAAGGATAAATTAACGTTGGTCACAGGCCTAAGGAGGTATGGTAAAACTTCGCTAATCCTGACAGGGCTTAATGAGGCTAGGGTCAGGTATGTTTATGTTGACTGCAGGCTCCTACCAGACAACCCCACCTTAATGGATTTCATGGAGCTGCTGGTGAACAGTGGGTTGAGCAGCGGCTGGTTTAGGGACCTTATCAGGGGCCTTGACTTCGTTGAAATTGGGGCATTTGGCGTTAGGATTAGGGTTAGGAAGGCCAGCAATAGCATTCTTAGGCTTATTGAAAGCCTAGGTGGTATTGTCCTGGTATTTGATGAAGCCCAGCTGCTTAGAAACGTCAAAGGCTTTAGGTTGAATAGGCTATTAGCCTACATCTACGATAACCTCGATACCAGGCTCGTCCTATCGGGGTCTGAGGTTGGGCTACTCTACAGCTTCCTAGGCCTCCACAACCCTGAATCTCCACTATTCGGCAGGGCCTATAGGGAGGTTAGGTTAAGGCCCTTAGATAGGGTTAAGGCCATTGAATTCCTCAGGCTTGGGTTTAGGCAAGCAGGCATTAGCATTAGTGAGGATGTGTTAACCAGGGCTGTTGAGGAGTTGGGCGGTATCATTGGTTGGTTAACCTACTTCGGCCACAGCTACATCAGGGGTATGGGCGATTTAGAGGCCATAGTTGACGACGCTGCTAAGCTAGCTGCATCCGAGGTCAATAGGCTGCTCAACATGTACGGCATAGCTAAGGCTAGGTATGTGGCGGCCCTAAACGCAATAGCCGCCTCCAATGGCGCTACCTGGTCTGAGGTTAGGAACTTCATAATGGCTAAACTAGGTAAAATACCAGACACGGCGCTCAGCAACATACTTAGGAACCTGGAGAGGCTAGGGATAGTAGCCAAGAATAATGACGTATACGCAATAACAGACCCCGTTATACGTAAAGCAATACTTAGGGGTTATGTCAGGTGAATATTCTTAATACCTAATCTTCCCTAAGCCTTACCTGGCGTGTGGTTGGGGCCTATTGCCGTTAGCCAGGTAGCCGCATTTTGGGCAATACAGCGTGTCGTACATTGGGTCGTATTTAAGCCTGTGGAAGCATCTTGGGCATTCATCAGGCCTAAGCCTAATTAAACCATGCTCGACGAGTATCTTCCTGACAGCGTATGTTGATAGGCCTAGCTCCCTTGCAATACCCCTTATCGATGCGCCGCTGATGTACATTGACCTAACCTTAGCCTTAACATCTTCACCAACCTCGAGGCTCCATGTGTACCCCATGGCCTTTAACGCCTCCATAGCCCTCCTAGTCCTCTCCCTTATGAAATACCTCTCGAAGCTGAAGGCTATGCCCAGTAGTGTTGTAGTCAGCATCCTCTGCATGGGCTCTAGGTTGGCCATGAAGGATTCCCTAACAGACACTATGGATATTCCCATTGACGAGAGCTTAGCCATTGTATCCAATAGTGCGTGGACATCCCTGGAGACCCTGTCGAGCGAGTATACGACAATGACGCCTACATTGTTGGCCTTCGCGAATTCTATGAGGCTACTGAAGCCTGGCCTATCCATCGGCGGCACGCCCCCGCTAATGCCTATGTCTGAGAATATTTCGACAAGGGTTAAGCCCCTCGACCTGCAGTACTCCCTTATGGAAGCCTCCTGGGCATCAGCCCCGGCGGCCTGCTCATCTGTAGAAACCCTAATGTAGCCTAGGGCCCTCACCGGCATATGCTTCAGCAGCCTTTAATAAATTAATCAGATGCCAAATAGCCACGCTGCAAGGTTATCCGTTTAAGCCCAGGCCTATTGGGGACTTATGGAGGCTATCTCAGTCCTAGAGATGAGGGTCCTGGACGCAAACAGCAGCTACCTTGGCGTCGACAGCAGGATACTCATGGAGAACGCCGGGCGCTCAGTCGCCCAAGTCGTCGTGAATAGGTGGCCTGAGGCAAGGAGGGTGGCAGTCGTTGCAGGCCTGGGCAACAACGGCGGCGACGGCATCGTTGCAGGGGGGTACCTATACAACTGGGGCCGTGAAGTAGTAATACTGCTGCTGGGCAGGGCTTCAGACCTTAGGGAGGAGCCCGCGGCCACAAACCTGTCAATATGCCTCAACCTGCTTGGATGCAGGGTTATTGAGGCCAGGGATGAGTATGAGCTATTGGCTAACCAGGACTACATAGTTAAGTGGCCCGACGTGATAATAGACGCGATATTCGGCATAGGGGTTAAGGGCAGGATTAGGCAGCCTGCATCAACGGCAATAGACCTGATAAACATGGCTAAGGCACCTAAAGTGGCCGTCGACATACCGTCAGGCCTAGACCCAGATACGGGTGATGTGCCTGATAAGGCCGTTAAAGCCACAGTGACCGTCACTATGCATAAGGCTAAGAAGGGCCTTTTGGCAGAGTCCGCTAAACAGTATGTTGGCGAACTCGTAGTGGCCGACATAGGGATACCTAGGGAGGCTGAGCTGATAGTGGGGCCAGGCGACCTACTATACCTAAACTACTCCAGGAGGCTTGATTCGAAGAAGGGCGACCACGGTAGAATAGCCATAGTAGGGGGCTCCAGGGACTATACGGGGGCTATAGCGTTGACTGCGTTGGCATCCCTGGTAACTGGGGCAGACCTACCCATAGTCTACGCCCCCGAGAAGGTTGCACACGACATAAGGTCCCAGACGCCCAACCTCATCGCAATACCCCTCGAGGGGGACTTCCTAACCCCCGAAGGCGCAGGGGTTGTTGTTAAGGGTATTGAGAGGGCTAATGTGGTGGCCATAGGGCCTGGCTTAGGCCTAGAGAAGCAGACCATTGAGGCAGTCACCATTATTGTCGAGGAGGCGGTTAAAATGGGTAAGAGGGTTGTCATAGATGCAGACGCCATAAAGGCCATTGGGAGGGCTAGGAGGCTAGACCTACTTAAGGAGGGCGTCGTCTTAACACCCCACGCGGGCGAGTTCAAAGAGTTGACTGGGGTTGAGGTGCCTAAACTAGAGCCCCTCGACCTAGGCAACTGGCTTAAGGACCAGGCCTCAAAGTGTTGTAAGGGGGCTGTAATATTGCTTAAAGGCAACGTCGACGTAATATCAGATGGCTCGAGATTTAAGCTGAACATGACGGGCAACCCAGGAATGACCGTTGGAGGCACCGGCGACGTCTTAACAGGGGTCCTGGCAACACTACTACATAGGGTTAATGACCCATTTGAAGCCGCCTCAATAGCAGCCTTCATAACGGGCATTGCTGGCGATTTGGCGGCCGTAGACCTCGGCTACCACATAACCCCAATGGACGTCATACAGAGGATACCTAAGGCCTTCTCACTCTTCATAAATGTTAAAGGCATCGTGGAGGGGAGCCTCCATAGGCCTGTCAGGGCATTGTTAAGGGGCAGGGGCCTGCTTTAGCCATAGGGTAGTTGGCCGATATTATGCCTGTTGGCTAAGCCCTCGTTAGGCTGGGAAGGTTTAAAATACCCTAAGTTCACCTGGTTTAAAGGTGTCTTCGGTAAAAATCAGCGACCTGGTAGATAAGGCGGATTCGATTGTAAGGGAGTTGGCCAACCATGGTAGGATTGTTGAGGAGCCTATATTCAGCGTAGTTAAAGGCGATTTAGCAGCCTCACTTGCTAAGGTTAGGTCATTCTACATTAGGTTCATTAAAAGGTACAGGGATGGTACAATGACGTTTGGTGAGGGTTTAAGGGAATTCTTAAGCATCGAAAATGTGGATTCACTGGCCAGATACCTCATATTGGCGGCTTCACTCGCCTCCTCTGTTAGGTTCATTAAGATTGACGAGTTCTACAGGGCGCTCAACCAGACGCTCGACTACGCCGTTAAGCTCGTTAACGAACCCACTAGGGAGAATTCCCTTAAATTATCTTCAGAATTCTTGAAGAACTACAGCCATGCCAATGAGGATGACGTCAACGCCGCGTTGAGGCAGTACACTGTTATGGTTAGGAGGATGAGCGTCAGGGAGAATGCGATAGCCAAGGAGATTGCAGTCACGAGGCTTTATGTTAGGCTTGAGAACTTCCTACGGGAATTCATGTACCCCAAGGCAACGATGCATAGGAATAAGGCTGTTAGAATGCTTGTAAGGTGGATTGCCCACGAGACCGGTGCACCGATGGCGCTTAAAATCATGGTTAAGGGCGAGGATAGGCAATACACGCCAATAGGCGACGTATACGCCTCAACCGCCATCATGAGGACTGGGGCGTTTTTGAAGCTGGCTAAGGACCCGAGGGTCAGGGTAATGTACCTTAAGTACCTTGATGAAGGGTCCCTTGAAGTCCCGTACGACATTGCGAGGGCTATTTCGATAAAGGTGATTAAGTCTAGCCCAGACCCGATATCGGTTGAGAAGGGCGCATTCGACATAGGCTACAGGTATTGTTCAAAGGGGCTTTGCGAAAGCTGCCCATTGAGAAACACATGCCTTAGGCTGGTCGGCATTAGGGTTAAGGCCTAGCTATAGGTTTATTAGGGGATGCGCCATGGAGGATCCATGAGCGGCTACACCATAACCCAGCCGATATACTACGTCCAGTACATAGCCCCCCACACAATGTCCCTCATGCTTGTTAAAAGGATTATAGCCCAGTACAGGACCAGGTACCAGAATGTAGTCATAGCTGAGCTTGAGGACTTCGGCAAGGCGCTGATACTTGATGGGATAATACAGTCCACGCAGTTCGACGAATACATATACCACGAATCCCTAGTACACCCAGCAATGGTTACGCACGGTTCACCGAGGAGGGTCCTCATACTTGGTTCAGGGGAGGGTGCATCGATAAGGGAGGTCCTTAAGTGGAGGAGTGTTGAGGAGGTCCACGCAGTCGACATAGATGAGGAATTGATAATGCTCGTTAAGGAGCATTTGAGGGAATTCCACGAGGGCTCATACGACGACCCCAGGGTTAAGGTAATTTTCAGGGACGCTGGGGAATACGTAGCTGAGGGTGCTGTTAAGGGTGAGAAATTCGACGTCGTCATAATGGATTTAACGGACCCGTATGGGCCTGAGGTTGGCGCCAAGCTGTATTCAAGGGAGGTCTTCAGGAATGTGGAGCGGATGCTCAACGACGGCGGCGCCTTCGTAATCCAGGCGGGTTCAGAGGCATTGTTTAAGGACGCCTATGTTAAAGTCTTGAAGGAGGTCTCAAGCGTATTCAACCTGGTTAGGGAGTACAGCGTGTGGGTGCCTTCATTCTCATACGCCGAAAGCTTCATAATGGCTTCATTGGGTAGGGATCCATTGAGGTTAACGGCAGAGGAGGTTAACAAGACGTTGTCTGAGAACCTTGTTAAATCGCTGAGGTTCTACAATGGGGAGGTTCATGAGGCCTTAATGAAGCTTTCAACATATGGCAAGGTTGGGTTTAGGCTAGGGTTCACGTAATCAAT
>CAYFHR010000076.1:0-5693 GCA_964343155.1 uncultured Thermoproteaceae archaeon
GTATATATGCCTATGTATAATTCAAAGCCCCTGAAGCCGTAAACCTTAACATACCATAGCTGCCTAACAGACCAGTTGAAGGCATCCCTCAAACCCACGTCCTCAAGCGTTAACACTGTGGCCTCAGGTATGAAGGCTATTGAGCCGCCCTCCCTATGGACTATGTGGGTTAATACGTAGTCGTCGCTTAAATAATGCTTCAAGTAGTATTCAACATTATACTTATCCAATAGCCACCTCCAAATTGCTGTTGAGCCACCCCACGTGAATCTAGAGGCGCTACTCTGCATGGCTGTAAACCCAATCATGTTGAAGCTTGCCCTGAGGAGTGATGCAGCGTTAATCCTCCTTAAAGGCACATAGAACCTATACGTGGTTGCTGCCAGGAACCCTAACTTAAGCGCATTGACGAGGGCCCTAAGCCAATCCCCATGCACATAGATGTCGCTGTCGGCGAAGACGACAACATCTGTATCCGCATATTTAAGCCCTGTTGATAATGCGTAGCCCTTACCTGCACCCTGGCTTAAAACAACCTTAACATTCCCTAGGTTTTTAACAAGCCCTTCAATAACCCTATACGCAGGGTCGTTTAAATCATCTAGGACGAAGACAAATTTCACGGGCCCATCATAGTCCTGGCTCAGGATGCTCCTAATGTTTCCTTCAAGGTTCTGGTCAACACCCCTTATGGGCACTATAACGGTTACGGAGGGGTATTTGGATAGCCTAACCACCCTACCCCTACCCCTCCAGAATCGGTACTCGAAGTATAGCGACAGCAGTGAGGCTATGGATGCTGCAGCCGATATTAGTAGGGATATGGCTAGGAGCACTATTGTAGTAGGCGTCATGGCTGCGAGTCCTCTAGAGTCCTTAAAACGTCCCTAACCTTCAATAGGTCATCAACAACGTAGTCCGCCCTTAAAATACCCCTATTCCAATGGTTCAAAACGCCTATCGTCAATATGCCTAACCTAGCGCAGTAATCGATGTCCTTGGGGTGGTCTGTAACGTAGACGATGCCCCTTGGAGACCCATTATTATACTTCACGAGTGCATACCTGAGTAAGTCACCCTTATTACTATTCCTCCCAAGGTCTCCAAGCGACAATACGCCATCTATGAGGTTTAGGAAGCCGTAGTACCTTAATTCATCCATAATGTCCTCAGACCTAACCTCCCTACCGGTAAGTATGAATATTGCCCTTCCATCACTCTTCAACCCCCTCAACATTTCAACTGCATGGGGCATTAATGTGCCGTAGTCGCCAAGCCTAATGTAGGCTTCCCAACACCTACTCCAGAAGTCGTAGCTTAAGGCATCTTCACCTATGATGCCCCTTAAACCAGCCCTAATACCCTTCTCATCGTAGTACATGTTCATGAACTCCTCATAGGTTATGTTAGGCCTATTGAAGAACTCCCTAATAACCCTTAAACACTGCCTTGACGTATCCACCAACGTCATGTCTAGGTCTATGAATACTTTACCTACTTTAAACACACCCCCCTACTCTTCGGAGGCTATAAGCTCAACTAGCCTTTCACCAAGGTACCTCTCACCCCTAATTATTAAGTCATCCATAGCCTCATCATAGTATTTGTTTATTAGCTTAGCAACATTGGCCAGGTTGGCCTCGTCAACAACCTCAACTATCACTGGGCCGTCTAATGTCGCATTCTCATATATTACAATGAGCTTGTTTGAATAGTACTCTATGCTGTATTTCGACACCACCTTGCCATCCTCAACCTTCTTAACTATTTCAACATCAAGCAGCGGCTCCGTCATACCATGCCTGGTCCACTCAATGTACTTAATCTGCATGTTTAAAGGCCCTATGCGACAGTATTTAAAGCCTTCTTAAGCAACATAATGGATAGCTGATGGCTAGTGAAACTTATTAAATGCTCCACAGCACTTCTAGAAGCGGCGCTGGTGCCGGGGTGGGTGGGGGTTCTGATGTTGATGAACGCCGGCAGCCAACCACACCCTTATTAACCTTAAACATGGGTAATGCCGTGGGTATTGAATCCAAGTACCCTAGGGAGGCTGTTGAGCTATTTAAATCACTACTGGGGCTTGACGAGCAATTGGCCTGCGACGCATTAATGAGGCACTATAGGGGTGAGTATTGGCCTGGTAGGAGGGGGCGGATGCCGCCATTGAGGAGGATTCCTGAAGGCAGCTTAATCAAATTGCCTGCCCCAAGGCCCCCAGCCTTAAGTGTTGGCGACGCCATAATTAGGAGGAGGAGTGCTGAGGATTTTACCCCAGGCCCAATAGACCTTAACGACCTAGCCACAATACTTTACCTGACCATTGGGATAACCGCGTGGACTGAGGCATATGGCTTATCTAAGTATCCGCTTAGGGCCTATCCATCAGCCGGGGCCCTCCAGCCTGTTGAAGCTTACGTATACGCCAATTACGTCGATGGGCTTGACAAGGGGATATACAAGTATGACGCCTTTACGCACAGCCTCATTCAAATGAAGGTTGGTGATTTCGCTAAGCAGCTCGTGGACATATCCCTCGGGCAAGACCATGTGGGTAGGGCCTCGGCGGTATTGATATTGACGGTGTATTATGCGAGGACGCGCTGGAAGTATTGGAAGAGGGCCCTAAGATACGTGCTACTCGACGCCGGCGCAGCCATGGAGAATGCGTACCTGGCCTCTGTGGGTTTGGGCCTTGGTGTTAGGGCTGTGGGCGCATTCTACGATAACGAGTTATGCAGCCTCCTATCAATAGACTGCCTTAACGAATTCCCAGTGGTGCTAATCCTCGTTGGTAGGCCTGCCTAGGTGGATTGAACCCATGCTGAGGCGCCGCCATGCATCGTTAACCTACCCTTAACCTTAACCAGCAGTGGTATTGCAGTCGCCAGGCCTGTGACATATGCCTCATCAGGGTTCAGCGACCTTAACGTAACCAACTCGTCCTCCGAAATGTTCTCAGACACTGAGGCTACGTATTTTAAATCAAGTGGATTAATCATCCTTTTAAATATCTGGGTCATGCACTGGCTCAATACGTCCGGATCAACCCTAGTCGGCCTCTGGGATATTATACATAGGCCTAGGCCGAACTTCCTACCCTCCCTAGCAATCCTCAGTATGGAGGATTTACTTATTGATGTGCCCTTAGATGGGGCGAAGTTGTGGGCCTCCTCAACTATTATGAAGGTTGGCATAATCCTCCTCCTCTTAGCTAGGTTGAACGCGAAGTCGAGGGTTAATGAAACCAATGCCTGCTGGTCAACGATATCTAATGTTGAAAGGTCCAGGACCTTAATCCCAGGGGAGCTTAACATGCCTTCAATATCCAGAAGCCTTATCGGCTCCTCGCCGAAGTATTCGCCATACTTGGTGAGGAAGAATGGCCTATTTAGGAGGAGTGACCTAAGCTTAGAGACGAGGGACGATAACGACGACTCGCCCGCATAGCCCTTCGGCGCAACCCCCCTGGCCCTATTGGCGAATTCCTCGATCAGCTCGTCGATAGTCGTCAAGGGGGCATCTATAGATGGGTCGTATGGCCAACCCTCCTCGAGGAGCCTCTTCTGGGTTTCCGTGAGCCCATAGTAGTAGTTCAGCATTTTAGCAATCATGCCCACAGGCATGTTCCTTGGATTGACGCCAACCCTAACATACCTCCTGGGTGATCCAAACCTAGCCTCATAGTACCTGTCGATCTCGCTGACGTCAACTTTACCAGGCACATAGATGCTTACCATTGATGAAACCTCCTCAGATGCCTGGCTGGTTGAGGCTGGGTACTGCATACTTGAGTATTCTCCATGTGGATCAATTATGAGGACGGGTATTTTCACGTTTAAAACAAGCTCCTCGGCAATGACCCCGGCCAACCATGACTTACCACTGCCCGTACTAGCTAATATTGCGCAGTGGTGTGTTACAAGTTTTTCAGCGTTAAGGTTTGCAGGCACTTCAGTACCCTTAACATAACCTATGTTTATCTGGGCGCCTTCAAGCACATTAACCCTACTCAACAGTTCGCTTGACGCATTGTAGACGTAGGTGTAGAGCCTTGGGGGTGTGTGGGGCTGTTTAACGCGCCCATCCTCAATGGCGCCTATTATCAATGCCTCAGCCACAGTTATTGTCGACGTGAACTCCAGGTTGAATCCATACTTCTTCAACTCCTCAACCCTATCAAACGTCGTTAACTCCGCCAATAGCCTATCGTCCGCGAGGTAATTCCTCCTATCAATCCTCGTGACCCTGGCTAAGTAACCCTCCTCACTAACAACGTATTGGCCTATCCAGGCTGAGGAATCTTCAAATAGCTTAAACCTAAACTTCCTAACACCATCAATCGAATATATTATGCCTATTGGCCTATCCACATTACCCATCAGCAGGGCTGGGAAATAACCCATTTAGGTAATTTAAAATAATCTACATTAAAGTATTTAAAACAGCCTAAAGTTAAATAGACTATGGAGGAATTCATAGACCTACTTAAAAGATTGTCTGAGGCATTTGGACCCCCTGGATTTGAAGATGAGGTCAGGGAGATTGTGGTTAAGGAGATGGAACCCTACGTGGATGATATTGAGGTTGACAAGTGGGGCAACGTTATAGGGGTTAGGTATGGTTCGAGGAGGGACTTAAAGGCAATGGTTGCAGCCCACATGGATGAAGTAGGTTTGATGATTGATTACGTGGACAATAACGGCTTTCTGCGATTCAGAGGCATTGGCGGCTGGAATGAGGTTACGTTAGTTGGGCAGAGGGTTATTGTTAAGTCTAGGGATGGTAGGAAGTACAGAGGCGTCATAGGTTCGAGGCCGCCCCACGTGACGCCGCAGGGTAAGGAGAGGGAGGCCCCTGAGATGAAGGACCTCTTCATAGATGTTGGGGCGTCTAGCATAGATGACTTGAAGAAGATGGGCATAGGCGTTGGTTCAGTAGCAGTATTGGATGTTCAATTCGCCGAACTTTGGGGTGATTACGTGACGGGTAAGGCCTTTGACGATAGGGTTGGCTTAGCCGTAATGCTCTGGGCCCTCAGGCAGTTGAAGGATCATGAAGTAACCCTATATGCAGTTGCAACAGTCCAGGAGGAGGTTGGCTTGAGGGGCGCCCAGGTGGCTGCCGAGAGGATTTACCCAGACTTCGCAATAGCCCTAGACACAACAATAGCCGCCGACGTACCTAACGTGCAGGAGAGGGAGTATGTGACTAGGCTTGGGAGTGGGCCTGCCATAAAGGTTATGGATGGGGGTAGGGGTGGGTTGTTTATAGCGCATCCAACATTAACAAACTACCTCATTAGGGTTGCCGAGGCTAACAATATACCGTACCAACTTGAGGTGCTTATAGGGGGGACTACAGACGCTTTGGGGATCGCCTTCAGGAGGGATGGAATACCCGCAACAACGATATCTATACCAACAAGGTATGTCCACTCACCTGTCGAGGTGCTTAAGCTATCCGATGCCTTAAACGCATCAAAGCTATTAGCCTTAGCGGTAAGCGAGGCCGACGAATCATTAGTACGTTCACTAAGGGGCAGGACGCTGAAGGCCGCACCGCCGCACGGGGGGCCGCCATCCTGACCGCTAGACCACGGCCGCTGAGCTAATAGTCTACGCCTAAGGGGTTTTAAACCTAACCAATGCCCCTTAAACACCTGTGAACCTCGGATACGGCAACATTAT
>CAYFHR010000077.1:0-5685 GCA_964343155.1 uncultured Thermoproteaceae archaeon
GTTTGACGTGGTTCATTGGGGCATTGGGGATGTTGGAGTTAACCAAGTGCCCTACATATACGGTAATGTAATTCTCGTAGCCGACTCCTGCAACCCACCCAAGTCAAGTAGCCCCGCATTAGTGCTTGTAGTCGATGAATGTGAACCACCCCAAGGCGTTGAGGTTGTTGAAGTTAACCTACCGGTAGGCCTAGATGAGGTGTGCCAGGTCGTTAGGCGTGTTGCCAGGGGTGAGTCGCTGTGGGTTAAGGTCAGGCAGGCGAGGGGGTTGAGGGTGAGTGTGGACTATAGCCGATGCGACCTATGCGGCGACTGCCTCCTGCTCGGCTGCGAGGCCTTAAGGAGGGGTGAGAAGGGTTACCCTGAAATAGACCCAAGCCTATGCATAGGATGCGGCGCATGCGTATCCGCATGCCTAAGGTCCGCTATAAGGCTTGGGGAAAAATAAATAATCTATATATTTGAAATTATAGCATATATTGATTACACCAGACAAACCATAAGTTATATAAAAGCATGCCAGTATGTAGCTCAGGTGACGTAAATGAAGGCAATACAGGTAGGTAAGGAGCAGGTTAGGGAGCGCAGCACGATAGTAATACCAATGATATGGGAAGCCGTAGTAATAATATATAGGGATGGAGAGGGCTACGTGGTTGCGTAACGTAAAAACCTTTTTTCCAACTAAGCCTCCTTAAATAATGTTTAAGGCATTGGGGGTGTCTGGTGGGCAGCCGCCTTAAGTGACCCACCGTCATCCGCCCCCTCAGCAACTGCGTTCAACTGTATAAAAAGGTTTGGTTATCTACGGGTTTTGGTCTGTTAAGGCTATCTTCTTCTGGTTCATGTACATTTCGTAAATCTCCTTAATTGTGGTTGAGTCCTCGGGCCTCTTATCAGTCCTATAGCGCCCAGTGAACCTTGGGAACCTTATTGCCAGGCCTACGTCACCCCTCTTAATCATGTTCATGCAGCATGTGTGGAGTGGCGATAGGGTTATTTCAGCCCCAGTTATTTCAAGGACCACCGCGGGCGTGAACCATACGTCCGGCTCCATCCTTGAGACAACCCTCGGATGCCTGTGGGGTATTTTGTATGGTTCAAGCATTTGGGGTAGCTTCTTCAAATCCTCGTCTGTGAAGCCGCTCCCAACTTTACAAACCGTGTAGAATTGGTCGGTTTCAGGGTCGTATGCAGCCAGCAGTAGGGCTCCATATGTGCCTGCCCTCTTGCCACGCCCCCAGAAGGCCCCGACTACTGTTAGGTCCAGCGTATCGGATAATTCGCTCCTGTAATCCCTCTTATACTTAATCCACAACCACCCCCTGGCCCCCATCTCGTAAATCGAGTTCAACTTAAGGGACTTACACATGACGCCCTCGCAGCCTGCCGATATTGCGTTGTAGAAGAATTTATTCAACTCCTCCTCATCGTCGGTTATCACCCATTCGGCATGGAATACGTGTTCGTGGGGTTTTAGGACTGATAGCAGTATCTTCTTCCTGTCTGGTAGGGGTAGGTCTGTTAGGTCCTTGCCATTTATGTACATTATGTCGAATAGGTATAGGTTGACTGGATACTCCTCAATAGCCTTCTTAATCTCATACTTCCTCTTCCTATGCATCAACTCTTGGAAGGGCCTAAACTCGCCTGTGTCAGGGTCTATGGCCACACCCTCACCCTCGACTATGAATTCTTCGGCGTCTATGGCCTCCTTGACGTAGTTCGCCACGTCGGGGTATTGGTATGTTATGTCCTCAAGCCTCCTGCTAAATATCTTGACTGTGCCGTCCCTAAGCTTATGTATCTGCATCCTTTCCCCATCATACTTGTATTCACATAATGCGACGCCCCCAAGCTTGTTTAAAATCTCCTTAGCGCTGCTGAGCCTCTCGGCAAGCATTGGCTGTATTGGGATGCCTGGCGTTATCTTAATCGCCTTAACCGCCTCAACACCCCCCTCCGCCAGCTTCTTCGCTATGTCGCCCAGGTCTGGGTGTATGTGGTATGCCTTCTCTAAAACCTCCCTATTCACATTGAAGGCGTCAGCTAAGGCGTCTAGGATTGTCATATCGGCCACGCCGAGCCTAAGCCTACCCACGACGAACCTCGTGATGTACTTAGCCTCATCCGGCTCCGCATCGGCCAGTAGGCTTGAAAGTATCTTAACCTTAGCCTCCTGGGCACCCTCCCCAGTAGCCCTCGCTATCGACATTAATGCGTCGTAAACCCTACCCACGGTTAATTTCCTCCTGGCCTGTGCGCCGAAGTAGTCGAATATCGAGCCCCCACCCTTATTCTTCCTAGCCTCAATAGCCCTCCTAGCCACCTCGCCGACGTCGCCAAGCCTCTTGTAGAGGTCCTCCACCTGCTTGAGGGGTAGGCCTGAGGCGTTTGAAATAGCCCTCAGCGTCAGCCTCTCCGCGACGCCAAGCTCAACCCCCTCCCAATCTGGCCTAAGCATCCCGAGGAGTATGTAGACTACCTTGTCTATGACCTGGGGAGGAGTCTTCCTAAGTAGGCCTGATAAGGCCTTAGCCATCACTGTACGCTGCGTCGTGGCCTCCACCAGCCTGAGTACAGATACCAGGTTGCTGAACTCTAGGTCCTGCGACATTCAGGGTTAAATGTTGCCTAGGCTTAATTAACCTTACGGTCCAGCCCTTAACGTAAGGTTTAAATACTTCAATAGGCCTTAGCCAACCATGGAGGGGAACCGTATTTGCCAGTAGGGTTTTTGAAAGCCTCGAAGAGTTGATAGAGGGTTCCTGGCCAACCCCCCTATTAAGGTTGAGGTCCTTTGAACCGAATAATGTCTGGGCTAAGTTAGAGTTCATGAACCCCATAACCCACAGTATTAAGGATAGGACCGCCCTAGCCCTGGCCAGGGGGTTGAACCACGGTTCAAGGGCTATTGAGGCGTCTTCAGGCAACCTAGCTGTTGCACTGGCCTCAATACTTAGGCGTAGGGGTGTTGAATTCGTATCATACATACCTAAGTCATCCCCCAGGGTCTTTAAGGTGATGCTCAGGCTGCTTGGGGTTGAGGTTGTTGAAAGGGATGGGTCTACAATATCGATGCTCCCTGAGGTGGAGAGGAGGGCTAGGGATGAGGGGTTAATGCACCCAAACCAGTTTTCAAACCCGGCAAACTACATGATCCACTATGAGGCAACTGCCCGCGAAATAGATATGCAGGTTAAGGCTGCTGGATTCAGGTTAAAGTATGTCGTTGCGTCAATGGGGACTGCAGGCCACTTGACAGGAATATCAATGTACTTCAAGGGCAAGTACGGGGACTCCGTTAAGGTAATAGGCGTCCAGCCCGCCAGGGGTTCGAAAATACCTGGCATTAAGAGGATTGACGAGGGCTATAACCCATTTAGGGAGCTCTTGAGGGTTGACGAGGTTGTTGACGTAACCTTGGAGCAGGCCTTAATAGGCGTCGTTAAGGTTGCTAGGGGTGACGGCATATTGGTTGGCTTAAGCTCAGGCGCGGTCGCATATGCGGCGTATAAACTGGGTTTAAGCGATGCAGTCCTCGTATTCCCAGACGATGCGTGGAAATACGCCTATGAGCTCGATGAATTAGGAATATGATGAGCATTTGTAAAATTCCAATGTTTGAAGCTAAATGGCTGATTTTACCACCATTTTCACCTCTGCAGGACCCTACTGACCTTATACTCAATGGTCTCCTCCTTATCCCTCCTATCATCAATCCTAACCATCGTCACAATCCTCTTGACGCCAGCTTTAACAAGCTCCTCGTGGATTTCACTCAGGAGTTGGCCTAATTCGGCTAGGTTTGGCAGCTCTATTACCGTTCCCATTGCGCAGACCTGGTACTTATAACCCCTCCTGGCGATAACCTGGACCGCAGCCTTCACTAACTGGCTCACGCTTGTTGAGCCTGTGCCTATTGGGTCTACGGCAACCTCAACAATCACGCCCATGGATGCTGCCTAGCTCATATGTTTAAAACGCTTCTGTAGCTTCCGCAGTTGGCTAGGTTGAGGGACGCTATCACGTACATTGCCGCAGACCAGGTTAGGGGTGATGTTGTCGGCAGCGGGTAGCCGTAGTTTGGGTCTACTGCTTCAGGCAGTAGGCCGTGCTCCGAGTGTTCAACGGCCCACTTCAGGAGGTTGAGTGCTAATGTGCAGTTGCCCAAATCCTCATAATACAGCGCCAGGAACATCGTCGTAATAACCCACGGCGGCATAGGCCCAGTACTGTCGCTTAGGTAGTTGAAGTAGTGGTATGTGTCGCCACTGTACCTGGCCAAACCCCCAACCACAGGATTCCAGAGGGCCCTGTATGTTAGCCTGGTGGAGTTTAGGGCCATTGGGCTTTCCGGGTTTATGAAGCCCAGGGCTATCGGCAATATTGTAGATGAGTCATACACATAGTCTGGCGCCAGTACATAGGCCTCAGACCCATTAACATACATTAACGTGGGTGTGGCAGCCCTTGAGAAGTAGCCCTCAGAGTAGAAGTACTTGATTATGCTTGAATTCAGCGCATCTACATGTGGTTTGAGCCAGGTTGAGTTGAGGCCTAGGTCGTTGAGTAGCTTAGCCGAGTAGTACATGCCGACTAGGTCTATTGCCTGAGTCCAGAAGTTGTATGCGTATAAATCCTCCCATATGCTTAAATCCTCAGGAAGCAGCCCATTACCCAGTCTGATTTGGCTAACCTCCCAGTTTAGCGACTTGTTCAAAGCCGGGAGTAGGCCCATTATCAGGGACTTATTGTGCGTCAGCTCGTAGAGGTTCCATAGGCCTATTTGAAATAGGCCGATGCTGTCGTATTCAGGTATCCCGTAGGTTAAGTCTGGCGAACCATTTATGAAGCTATACCTAGTATACCAGGTCCCTGGGGGCGCCTGGGCCTCAGCCATCCAGCGCCAGTACTTTAGGGCGCTCCTGATGTGGCCAGCCATCTGGAGGGCTATTGCTGCGAATGAAGAATCCCTAACCCAGGCGTAGAGGTATATTGGTTCAGGCGACGCCGCGAAGGCTCCAAGCACCGGGTTTTGGTCATCTTTAAGCAGTAGGAGGCTAAGGTAGTATTCGTAGAGTAGGCAGCCCGTCAAGTTGGGCTTAATCGATGAGGCCAACCATTCGCCAACCCTAATGCCGTTAAGCCTAAGTGCGTCCTGGGGGTTGATGAAGCCCCCATTGACGGAAACCTCAACATACACTGGTTCCCCATGGGAGGATGCCTCAAAGGTGCTGTAGCTAAGCCTCCTGAAGGATTGCCCACTATAGTATGTTAAGGTAACGTTACCTACCCTAACCATGAGTTCACGGCTATTTACGACCGTTACATTGCCGTGGACTTCAACTATGAATGAAAGGCTCCCCCTTGAGTAGCCTATAGCCAGTATAATGTTGCTGTACGGCGGTGCATAAACCTGAACCCAGCCTAACGTACCGTTTATGATTATTGAATTATTCAAGGTTAATGATGCGTATTTGACGCCGCCTAGGCCGTAGAAGGTTATGGAGTCGTTTAAAAGTTCATCAAGGTACATTAGCCAAACCACTGATGGAGGCTCCTCCTCAACATGCCAAACACCCCACATGCTGCTGGGCACCCTATACCCCGTCGAAACATATATCGTCATGTTGGACCAGTTACTAAGCAGTAGGTATGGTGGGGATGGTTCGCTGAACCATC
>CAYFHR010000078.1:0-5629 GCA_964343155.1 uncultured Thermoproteaceae archaeon
ATTAGGGGGATTATGGAGAGTACAATGGCCCCCATTATAGCCGACCTCATGAAGAAGTATGCTGGCCAGGTCTACATTAAGAGCCACCCCAAGGGGATTGAAATAGGGAACCCTGTACTTGAAATTGAGGTTTCAGCGTCAGGCGGCAGTGAGGCGGATGTTAGGGACCTCGTCAAGAGGGTCCTTGGGGAATTGATGCAGAGGGCTAGGGGGATTAATCCACAGTGCTGTTAAACGATTGCGTAGATGCCCAGGGCCAGCACTATAAGCGCCAGGGCGTACAATACATATGCCCTAGCTTTACCTATCGCGAACCCGCCAACAATACCCTTATCCGACGTTAGCTTAACGAGGAGGATTAGGGGTATTGCCAAGGCTATCGAGTTGAACACCATTATGTCGATTATAAGCCTAGCCAGGTCTGGGGATGCCAAGACTATTACCGCTGCCGGCACAACCTCAATTAAGTAAAATATGTAGAATTCCTTGGCGCTGCTAAACCTATTCCTAAACCCAGACCTGCCTAGGAATTCGCCAAACCCGTATGCGAACCCCATGCTGATCACGAATATTGCCAATAGGGCTGCGGCTATCAGGCCTATTGAGGCTGCGTAGAACCATCCAGCACCCATAATGCCCATTATGGATTTTAAGGCGGATTCAAAGCCGTCAACATCGCCACCCCTGGCCCTAATAACGTAGCCTACAATAACCCCCGCAATCATCAGCACTTCGCTTACAATAGCGCCAATAGCGGTTTCAAACCTCTCATGGGTGTAGTGCTGCGGCTTCAAGCCCTTATCCACTATTGCCGACGACTGGTAGTAGAGCATCCAGGGCATTACGGCGGCCCCTATGTTGGCTGCGAGGAGTGTAACGTAGCCTGGGCTATATGTCTTAGGGCTGAACATTGCCGAGAAGGCATGCGCCACGCCACCGTAGTCTAGCCTAAATACTGCGAAGGCTGCTAAGTACACTAGGATTAGTGCCGATATTGCCAGCAGCATATTTTCAACAGCCCTATACCTACCTGCGAAGGCTATGATGAGGCTGTGCAGCGTGATGGCCAGCAGTATGGATACTGCTACGGGCATCCCAAGCATCAGCCCCACGGCGGCTATTGCGGAATACTCCCCAATGTACGCTGCACCGTCTATAACAACCATGGCTGCTAAAGATGCCAATGCAACCAATTCACCATACCTCTCCTTCAACACCTCCCCAATACCCTTACCACTCCCAATGGCTAGCCTAATGGTTAACTCCTGTATGAAGTATAGGGGTATTGTAATTAGGATTAGCCAAGGTATCATTAGGTAGCCTAAGTAGTAGCCGCTCTGCATAGCCGTCAATATGCTTGGGGCGTCGACGTCAGCCAGCATGACTATCCAACCGGGCCCCATGATGCTCCTGAGTATTTTTAAACGCGACTCACTCACACCAAGGTTTATTAGACGCGGTTTAAAAAACTTATCAAGTTACGGTGACGTGGATACTATTAATTTGCGTAACTTAGCCTAAAGATGGCCCTAGAGGCTCTTCTCAACGAATACTTCACCGCACTTGGAGAGGCACATTAGTGCGTTGGAGCAGTCACACCTGTATGAATATACTTCGCTGCCGCTGCATAAGGCTTCGTTTATGGTTCTAAACCTGTAGGCCTCCCCCTCATCCTCAAATATTATTGATCTGACGAATTCCGGCTCTACAAACATTAATGCTGAGGGGTCAACCTCAGGCGATATGAGTAGTGCTGCGCCGCCACGCTCCTTAGCCATATTTAACGCCAGCGGCAATGCGGGGTCTTTAACGGGCTCTATGACTAACCCACCATAGACCCTATCCACCAGGCTTATGTACTGGCTTGGTGGTAGGACGTACGATACCTTGCCCCTCGGCATAACCTTGTCAAGCACCTCCACAAGTATGGGTGATGGAGGTTTGACCCTGATTATGGTTTTTGCCGATGACCTCACTAGGTCGTAGACCTTGGGCCATTCCATGCTTAGGAATGGCTTAGCCACATTAAGCATTACAGCCGCTCCCCTCGGCACATCGCCAATCACTAAGTCCTGCTCAGTTACAAGATATATTGTGCCTGGGCCGTGCTGCCTGCCAAGCCCCCACCTTACGACGATGCCTATGTTTGATTTAAAACACCTCATTATGCTTCCTCGTAGCTTGCCTCCTCTTCCTCCTCAACGTACAATGCATCTATGTCTTTAAGCGTCTTATACAGCTTCTTAACGGCCTCAGCGACGTCGTCCCTCTTCTTAGCGCCAGTACACACTATTTTACCTGAGCTGAAGACAAGTATTACCACCTTCGGAGAATCCATCCTATATATGAGCCCTGGGAACTGCTCAGGCTCATACATGGAGTTTTCAAGAAGCAGCGCCGCCTTCTCAATATTGACCTCTGCGTGTAGGTTTCCTGAAGCCACAATGTTCTGTATCTGGACCTCGGGCTCCTTCCTGATGTTGGCGCCCCTCTGGTTCAGTAGCTTCACAAGGTATTTAACGGCCTTATCAAGCTCCTCCTCGCTCTTAGCCCCCGTGCACACCATTTTTCCTGTCCTAAAGATTAATGCGGATATCTTCGGCCTATGTAGCCTAAGTATGAGTCCTGGGAATTGTTCAGGATTATACTCGGCTGCCGGTAGGAATTCTGCAAGCCTCTCTAAATCTAGGTCAACGCCCAGGTTCACCGTGGCCACAATGTTCTCAATCCTGTAGACCGGCTCCTTAGGCATGCCTACCACTTTTAAGGGTTTTTAAAGGGTTTAAAAATTAAACGCACAACGCCGGCGCCCACCCATCATCTCTTAGCCTCAATCCTCGAAATCTCCTCCCAAAGCCTCCTATGCTCCTCCCTAACCTGCTCAATCTCCTCCCTAAGCCTCTGGTACTCAACACCCCTCTCCAACTGGTCCCTAATCCTCTTGGCAACCTCCCTGGCAAGCCTCCTAACCCTACCGTCTATGTCTGTTGAAGCCAATTCGTCAAGTATGGGCAGTAGGGCTGGGTGCTTTACCTCGTCGGCAACCTGGACGACGGCATACCTAACCCTGAATTCAGGGTCCCTGGCAAGCTCCCTAAGCCTGTCAACAACCTCCCTCCTGTCTACGAACCTTGACAGCGCCAATACGGCGGCCACCCTGACGAGGGTTGGTTTACCTGGGTCGAGGTGGTCTAGGATTGCCTTAAGGCCGCTGTCGGTTCCCATTCCCCCAAGGCCCCTTAAGGCCCCTTGGGTTATCACGTTGTTGAATCCGCCGTAGCCTAAGGCCTTCATAAGCTCCCCCTCGTATTTAACAACCCTGGTCTTACCTAGGCTGAAGGCTGCCGAATACCTGACGTAGTCGGACTCCTTCTCGTTGCTTAAAATGTCGGCGAGGGCCTTGGCGGCCTCCTCATCATTCCTGAAGTTGCCTAAGGCATCTACAATAGCCCTCTTAACCCTTGGGTGGTTTACGACCCTTAGTAGCCTAAGTAGCGCATCCCTCGCATCCCTAGTCCCTATCCTACCCAATGCGTTGGCAGCCTCAACGGCAACCCCCCAGAATGGGTCCTTTTCAACAGCCCTGGCGAGGGCCTCCACAGCCCTTGCTGAGGCATTCCTTGAAAGGGAGTTGACCGCCTCAATCCTACACATGACGTCGTCATCGCCCAACTCCGCAATGGCCTCCTCGAGGGGTTGGCTGTATTGAAGCTCCTTAAGCACCTTGAACTTGGGGTCTATGCAAATGTACTTAGGCCTACTGGGCGCCTTAAGGAATATTACATTATCCCTATCCGAAATTTCAATGGTCCTAACCTCGCTGCCCGACTCATAGGCCACCTTGACCTCTAGGCTAAGCCTATATGCCGGGTATGAGTCGTCGCCCTGCGTTTGGCTGATCCTGAGCTTAACCATAGAGTCCTCTGGGCTCCACTCCCATGAAACCTTAAGTACAGGGTGCCCTGACGAGTATACGAACTGTTCGAAGAACCAGGTTAAGTCGCCGCCATAGGCCTCCTCCATGGCCTTCCTCAAATCCTCAGTATCCGCATTGCCGAACCTGTGCCTGTTAAGGAATATGTTTAGCCCCTTCCTGAAGGCTTCATCACCCATAATGCTCCTCAACATGTGTAGCACCAGGCTGCCCTTCTGGTAGGTGTGCCTGTCGAAGACCTCCTCGGGTATTGAATATAGGTGGGTTACTATTGGCCTAGAATACCTCCTGTACTCATCCAGGTATGTCCTCAGGTTGCCGTATAGTTCATATACGAATTCTTCAAAGCCCCTGCTGTGGAGCGTATATAGGGCCTCCATGTATGTTGCGAAGGCCTCGTTAAGCCATATGTCTGACCAATCCTTGGTCGTAACCAGGTCGCCGAACCACTGGTGGGCTGCCTCATGGGCTATTAGGCCCACCGACGTGAATTCCTCCATACCCCTACACGGCCACTCACCATATGGGCACTCCTCACGTGCAGTGTGCATTGTAGTGTCGGTCAATATTGTTACTGTAGTGTTCTCCATGCCCCCGTATATGAATTCGTGGACTGCGACCTGCTTATATATGCCGTATGGGTAGGGTACGCCCGTGTACTCGCTGTAGAACTTCAGTACGTCGCATGTTGGCGCGAAGGTCACCTTATAATCCCCATAACGCCCCCTGGGCCAATAGTACTCAAGCCTAATACCCCCACAATCCTCCGACGCGGACTCAAACTCGCCGGCAGCCAGGGCTATTAGGTAAGGTGAGTGGGGGAAGTCGAACCTCCAAACCCACGTCGTTGAGTCTGCGGAATCCCTCCTGTCGACAAGTACTCCATTCGATACGGCAACCATGCCCCTAGGCACCGTCACCTCAAGTTCCGTTGGGAACTTTATATTGGGGTTGTCTGGTAGGGGTAGCCAATACCTATTATCCTCGCTCTCACCCTGGGTCCAGGCCATTAATGCGGTATCCCCCTTAGCCGGATTCCTCTCAATGAAGTATAGCCCCTTCCTAGGCTTAGCCTCATACATAACCTCAACTATCGCCAACTGCCCCTGCTGTATGGGTGGGTTGAAGTATAGCCTAAGTATTGAGCCGTCGTAATCCCTCTGATGGCTCGTCGATATTATGTTCATCTCCTCGGCATTAAGCTCAATGAAGCCTAGGCTTGCCTTGGGGACAACCTCGTAGATAACCCTACCCCTAATGAGCCTATTGTTGAAGTCTAAGGTTAACTGGGCCCTCATGCTCCTGATCGAGAATGGGTAAGTCTTAGGGAACCTCGGCCTATAGTCAGGGAATGCGAAGTCCCTACCCACCCTATATTTGGCGTTGGTAAACATTAGTCAGCTTAATGTGCCTTGGGTTTAAAGCATTGCCTAAGCTTTAATAACCTTCAACACCCATAAAACAGTGGCTATACCCGAGAGCCTGATTAACGAGGCCATGAGGAGGGGGATTGATGTAGTCGACCTAATATCCAAGGCATTGAACCTGGATCCAGGTGAACGATCCAGGGCACACCTCGAGCTCGCTGAAAGGTTCCTGAGGGAGGGCGTTGAATTGATCGACAGGGATCCTGTACAGGCCAGTGAGAAGTTGTATAAGGCTGCTGAGGAGGCTATTAAGGCCATCGCCATAGCC
>CAYFHR010000079.1:0-5613 GCA_964343155.1 uncultured Thermoproteaceae archaeon
GCTAAGAAGTGTTGGGCCGTTTCATCAATGCCCTTCTGCGTAATTACGACATTAGCCCCAATCTGCTTAAGCTTATCAACATAGCCCTTAAGTATGTTGGCCTCCTCATCCAGGTAGGCCTTAATCTGCTGCGGCGACGATACAGATATCTTCGTCGTCCATTCAGGCTTCTCGATCTCAAGCGGCGCATCTAGGACGGCTATCTTCGCGTTAACAACCCTCTTAGGCATCCCTGGGTGCACAACCTCCTTATCCAGGACTATGCCCTGGATCAGCTGGGTTTCGAATAGGCTCTGGCCCTTCTTCTTCTCAACCTTAATCCAGTCGAGGTCCAGGTTGTACTTACCGTTAACAACGTCGACTGCGGTGTACGCCGCATCGACGGCCACCTTGGCTAAATAGTCCCTGGCCTCTGCAACAACCTTACTGCTAAGGGCGTTTGCAACAACCTTAACCATATCATCCCTATTGTTTAAATCCACAGGATACACTAGGCCCTGTATGCTTGGTATCGTCTCGTTTATGAAGTCTAGGGCCTTCTTAAAGCCGTCAATTATTATCGTTGGGTGTATGCCCTCGTCGAGCAGTATTTCAGCCTGCTCAAGTAGCTTACCAGCAAGCACAACAACAGTCGTTGTGCCATCGCCAACCTCGGCGTCCTGGGCCTTAGCGACCTCGACGAGTAGCTTGGCGGCTGGGTGCTGGACCTCCATCTCCTTCAATATTGTGGCTCCATCGCCTGTTATTGTTACGTCACCGAATGCGTCTATGAGGAGCTTATCCATTCCCCTAGGCCCTAGGCTCGTCTGCAATATTTCCGTTATCACCTTGGCAGCCATGATATTGCTCCTCCTGGCATCGGCGCCCGTTGTCCTTGAACTACCCTCCTTAAGTATTGCTACTGGTACACCAGCCCTAGGCTGCTGGGACGACATATGTAGCCCTTAGAACCGCTTCTATAAAAGCCTTTCTCTAAGGTGAGGTTAAGTAATTAAACGCGGATAGGGTGGGGTCCTGTGGGTAAGTTAAACCTACTGTCGATGAGCGACGAGGAGTTGTCTAATGCATTGAAGAATGGCTCATTGACAGTCGCAATATATGGCATGGGCTACGTTGGAACAGCAATAGCGGCCGCGTGGCTTAGGGCAGGGGCCAGGGTTATTGGGGTTGATGTTGATGAGGAGAAGATCAGGCGCTTCGAGGCATGCGAATTCCACCTATCAGATAAGCAGGTTGAGTCAGAGTTGATTAGGCTTAGGGATAGGATAAAGTATACGGCTGATGGAGTATGGGCCTCTAGGGAGAGTGAAGTCAAGATAGTTACAGTGCCCATCTATCTGGATAAATTTAAGAGGCCAATCTTCGACTCGTTTAAAGGCGCCTTAACCAACATAGCCAGGGGCCTATCCAAAGGGGACTTGGTGTTGATAGAATCCTCCGTACCACCTGGGACTACGCTGAATGTAGCTAAACCGCTCCTCGAGGGGGTCAGTGGCCTTAAGGCTGAGTCGGATTTCGCATTGGCATACTCGCCCGAACGCATATATGTTGGCAGGGCCCTGGCGGATATTGAGGAGAGGTACCCTAAGGTTATTGGGGCAGTTGGCCCAAACAGCCTGAGGGTTGCCTCAGCATTATATGGGGTGATAGCTAAGAAGGGCGTTTTAAAGATGAGCAACCCTACGGCGGCGGAGTTTGAGAAGCTTGCAGAGGGGGCCTATAGGGATGTCAACATAGCGCTCGCTAATGAGTTAGCCTGGCTGGCCAAGGCGCTCGGCCTGGACTTCGATGAAGTTAGGGAGGCCGCCAATAGCCAACCCTACTCAAATATACATAGGCCCGGCCCAGGCGTGGGTGGGTCCTGCATACCGATATATCCATACTTCTTAATGTACGCCGCATCGCAGGTTGGCTTAAACCTAGACCTGGTATCTACGGCGAGGAGGATAAATGAGTCGGCGCCATCGCATGTAGCTAAGCTGATTAAGGATGCCCTAAGCCTAGTCAGGGCCCCTAGGCCTAAAATAGCCGTGCTCGGCTTAGCCTTCAGGGGCGATGTTGATGACACTAGGCTTAGCCCAACGTACGATGTCTTAAGCCTAATAATGGGGCTTGGCGACATAGTGGTCCACGACCCTTACGTTAAGGATGATAGGCAGCTGAGGGAGTGGGGTATTAGGCTCACGGACAATTTAGAGGAAGCCCTGGAGAACGCCGACGTGGTGGCCATATTGACGGACCACAGCATCTACGGTAAATTAAGCCTAGTTGAGGTGGCTAAACTCACGGGTAAGAGTAATGTAGTAGTCGTAGACGCTAGGCATATGGTTAAGGATTGGAGGAATCCGCCGCCTGGCGTCATCTACCTGGCTGTTGGTAGGCCTAAGACCCCTTAAGTTAAGGTTAAAACTAGTTTAGGAGGCTTCACCAAGGTGATGAGGGGTTGATGGGTGGATGAGCGGTGATTAGGGAAGAGACGAGCTGACTATTCGCAAAGCCTCTCCCTCCTAGACATGTACCTAATTATCCTGTACTCAGTCCTCTTAGCCATGAGGGCTAGTAGCGCTATTAAAATGCCTATCAATCCTGATGTGTCTAGCTGAAACGCTATTATGCCCCATATGAAGTGTTTAATGTGGTAGGCCAGGAGTTGGTAGGCAACGTAGGCTGTTAAGGCAGCGCCAGGCACTATGAGTAGGGCTACCAGTAGTGCGACTAGGAGCACTGGGTTGAATTTAATCATCAGCTTAACCATGTCGACCCCTATGCCTAACCCATGCCACCACTTTAGCTTAGGCTCCCCACTAATCCTCCTACCGTAGTGCACCGGCACCTCGCCAATTCTACCTACTGAAGCTACCTGTGAGGCTATGTCAACCTCAATGCTGAAGCCCTCAGTCGACTTAACAAGCATCTTGGCAACATCGCTCCTTATTAGGTATAGCCCAGTTAACACATCCGTCAGCCTGGTCCCGAAGAGCATATTGAACACCGATGTTAATATCCTGTTGCCAATCCTGTTTATGAAAGGTATATTCTCCCTACCCTCCCTCCTAGCCCCGAGGACCTCGTCAAAATCGCCTCTAATAGCCTCCTCCAGGAGCTTCGGTATGTAGTATGGGTCGTATGTGCCGTCGCCGTCGATAACAACTACATAGGGCTTCTTAACAAACCTCAACCCGTAGTAGACTGCGTCGGCCTTACCGTCACCGGGCTGTTCATATACGGCGGCGCCATATTCCTTAGCAACCTTAACGCTCCCATCCTTAGAATGCCCATCAATGACTATGATGTCGCTTATACCCAATTCCCTCAACCTACCTAAGACGTACCTTAGGCCAGCCTCCTCATCTTTAACAGGTATTAACACCGTTATACAGGATGATAAATCGGCGCTGGGCTCCTCGCCCATCCTCATCAGTGTTTTAAAGATCTTTTTAAATATTGCATTAATCTTGATGCACAGTAATTTTAGTTAACCTAGATGCCCTCGCTAGAAATAGTTCAGCTAACTTGAGCTTAGCAACCTTAACATTATCCATCCTCTTAACATTTACCCTGGGGTTAAAGCCCCTTACGACAATTTCCCTGGCCCCCATGTATGCTGATAGGTAGACTGCCCTATCTCCATCTGTGAATCCGGGTATTAGGATTCCGCAGGTTGTTGGCCAGACTTGGACTGTCGGTATCATGTTTTTAACCAATTTACCATACTTAACGAACAGGCCTATGTTATCGCCGTGTGCATGGCCTAGGACTAGTCCATCGTAGTTGGCTAGGTTGTTTGGCTCAAAGTCGAAGTCTGTCACAACAATATCTGGCTTAACCCCCCTCTCAAGCAGCCTCCTTAATGTATATCCTTCAACAGCTATTACAATGCCGTCAGCCTCAATCTCCCTGAAAGGCGGCATGTAGATTATTACCCTACTCCAGTTAAAGTCATTAAGTACCTGGGGCTTAACCTTACAGAACCCCGACGCCACCTGGGCGGCCTCAAAGTCCCTATCGAACCTAAGGCCTAGGCCGCTGAGGGCATTTACGTAAATAGCCCTCGTTATCAGGGCTTCGAATGGGTCCAGGACCCAGGCATCGGCCACATTCCGGTTTAGGCGGTGTGCTTAAAAGGTACTTCACGCCACAGGGTTGTGGGGATACATTGCAGGGCTGAGCCCTGATGAAACTGACCTGCGCCGACGGCGTCAATTTTATACACCCTACGTCCAACAGCCAATGTGGCTACGGTTACCGAGAAGCTTGAGGGGGCTGAGGAGATTGAGGGTAGGGGTGGTGTTAGGTTTGTTTTAAGGGAGTTCGACATGAAGGACCTTGAAACCGTAGTATCAATAAACAGGGCTGTCCTCCCTGAGAATTATCCCTCATACTTCTTTGTTGAGCACCACCTACAGTTCCCAAAGGCCTTCATTGTTGCTGAGGTTGGTGGTAGGGTTGTTGGATACGTTATGAGTAGGGTTGAGTTCGGCTGGTCCAACATAAGGAGGGGTATGGTTGCTAGAAAGGGGCATATAGTGTCGATAGGCGTCTTACCCCAATATAGGAGGGTTGGCATCGGCTACAACCTCATGGTTAGGTCAATGAGAGCCATGAAGCACTTTTATAAGGCCAGCGAAGCGTACTTGGAGGTTAGGGTTTCTAATAAGCCTGCGATAAGCCTCTACGAGAAGCTCGGGTACAGGATTGTCGACGTGATCAAGGGATATTACGCAGATGGAGAAGACGCATACATAATGGCAACAAGCCTAGACAAGTATTAGCGGTTAGACACGTTGAATACGTTGGCGTATGTCAATACGCCATCCGTATACGAAGCTAAGTAGGCCTTCATGGAGCATTCGCCGTCCTGGAAGAGCAATATTGGTATAAGTATTATAGCTTTCCCCCACCGCGCCCTCCTAATAGAATCCTCAACATCAGACACCATAACCCTGAGGCTTGACGGATACTGGGACTTATGCATCATGGAGACCTTGTAGGCTACGGGAATGGAATCACCCCTAGTGGCTACGTTAACCAGGGCTAGCCCATTACTAGTAATTACCGGCTCATATAGGCTTGGGTTTAGGTCAAGCCTAATTAGCGCCTCTTGAAGGTTTACCCTGGATAAGGCTAGGTAGGATATGTGCCTTTCGCAGCACGGGGGTATTGGCATACATGATCCATTCATTATGGACAAGGCCTCCGATTGGCATGAGAGGAGGCCAATCTTGAGGAAGTTTATGAACTGCATCGTGTAGTTCAATTCATCACTCCTCCTAAAACCCAACGAGGCCAGGTCTACGCCATCGTTAAGCATGTGCCTAAGCACAGCGTTCCTCATGGCAAGCCTCCTCAACATTAACGATACCGCATTTAAAGCGCCTAGGCTGTATAGTTCGCCAATTTTAAAGGCCTCATTAGTCAACATACCGCCCTCAACGAGGCCTAGTGCAGACAGCGTTGGCGTCATGACCCTTGCATTAGATTCCCTCAACCCTATAGACTTAAGGTAGGCAACGAGCCCCTCATTAACATGCGTATAGCCGTTAACGTATGCAAATGCTAAATACTCAAGTATCCTCCTGAAAGGAACCCTAATATACCAGGATCCCCCATCCC